>JABGYH010000007.1:0-300000 GCA_018675335.1 Candidatus Woesearchaeota archaeon | reverse complement strand
TTAAACTACTCAAATTTTGAATTAAAAGAAAAAAAATGATTAAAAATAGCTTTAAACTGTAATTTGGAGTTTTTAACGCAAATTAAGATTCATGGTATTGCCATTAACGTCAATATCGGTAACTCCACCTTCTAAATTAAATTTCTGGTCTTCTTCTTTATCTATTGTAAGATCGCCAAAAAAATCTTCTATTAAAAGAATATCCCCTTTCAAATAATATGTCATTTTTTCTGGAATTTCTATAACTCCATTTCCTTTTGATAATTCTATATTTTTGAAATTAATTTCTTTTACAAAAACAGTGTCATAATTTAGATTGGTAAAACTTAGTTTAATTTTTTCTTTTGTTGCAAGAGCAATATTGTTTACTTCAATTCGCTCAGCAACACCATTTAGTGAGAATCCAATTTCATCGAGTTTTATTGAGCCATCAAAGTTAGTAATTTCTAATTTTGCTTTATTTAAATCATTCAATTCTAACTGGTCATCATTAACATTGATTTTTGTTGTCAAATCAGTGAATTCTAAAACAATTGATTTAATTTTTGATTCTTTATTGAGTGAAGGTATTTGATCAAACATTATTTCTGTATCTATTCGTTTTACATATTCTTCGTCGATAATTTTTGCATTTTTTTCTGCAGCACTTGCGTCATTTGGTCGTGCATCGGAGTTATTTATTGAATCAATTGTGGTATCAGTTAAGTTATTCGCGCCTGTATCTTCAAAAGTTATTGTCTCGCCGTCAGTTAAAAGTGATTTTGAATCAGTAACTACTGCACTGGTAAGTTGAGATCCTCCAGTATTATCTTGTAATACAAAAAATAACCCAGATCCAATAATTATTACTGCAAGTAAAATCATGGGTGCATATTTTTTCAGATCATTTAATCTGTTGCTTTCATTTTTTTTCGTTGGTATTGGTATATTCATTTTAACATTCATACAAATTGGATGTTTTGTCTGACTTTTATACTTTTCTAATTTTGGTGTGCGTTGGCATTTAATTTTTGGGAGTTGTAAGCTCATTAAAGGGTTATTGGTATCGCTAAATAATTAGCTTATTGAGTAATCAATTATTTGATTCGGAGATCATTAAATGGCCTGCAAACGCGTAGAAAATGATCTTGATAAATGAGCGATCATTTGCTTGAAAAAAACAACCAAAACATTTAAAAACAACCCCTTTTTCATTTGAAGTATTATATTTATATTATAAATTGAGATTTTAAAACTAAAATGGCTGAAGAAAATTCTAATAATTTTGAAGAAGATTTAAATCAAGATTCATCTTCAACAAACGAAGAAAACAAAGAAGAAATTAATTCTAATAGTTCTGAAGCTGATGCTAACAATTCTGATGACAATAATTCTGATTCGAATGAATCTGACTTTGATGACGAAGAGTTAGTTGATAGCGAAAAAACGCCTCAAATAATTGATGATCCTAGAGTTAAAAAAAATCTTATTGAAGATGAGATGAAAAGATCATATATAGATTATGCTATGTCAGTTATTGTTGGAAGAGCACTTCCTGATGTCCGTGATGGACTTAAGCCAGTTCATAGAAGAATTTTATTCGCTATGAATGGTCTTGGGATGACTCATAGTAAACCATTCAAAAAATCAGCAAGAATCGTAGGAGAAGTTATGGGTAAATTTCATCCGCATGGTGATTCAGCAATTTATGATTCATTAGTTAGGATGGCTCAACCATTTGCACTTCGATATCCTTTAATTGATGGGCAGGGTAACTTTGGTTCGATTGATGGTGATTCAGCAGCAGCAATGCGTTATACTGAAGCAAGACTATCAAAATTATCTGACGAATTTCTTTCTGAAATAAATAAAGACACAGTTGATTATTCACCTAATTTTTCAGGTGAGTTTGATGAACCATTAGTTCTTCCATGCAAATTTCCAAATCTTTTGGTTAATGGTAGTAGCGGTATTGCAGTTGGAATGGCAACAAACATCCCTCCTCATAACATGAATGAAATTTGTGATGCAACTATTAATTTAATTGATAATCCCGAACTTGAAATTGCAGAATTAATGAATACTGTTTCAGGTCCAGATTTTCCAACAGGGGGAATTATTTGTGGGACTGCAGGAATTCAAAGTGCATATCTTTATGGTAGAGGAAGAATTAAAGTTAGGGCAAAATTAGACACTGAAGAACGCAAAAATAAACACAGAATAATTATTACTGAAATTCCTTATCAAGTTAATAAAAGTCATCTTATCGCACAAATTGCAGATCTTGTTTCTAATAAAGTAATTGAAGGTATTTCAAATATTAGAGATTTATCTGATAAATCAGGAATTAGAGTTGTTATTGATTTAAAATCAGATGCAAACCCTGCAGTTATTACTAATCAACTTTTCAAACACAGCAGGCTTCAAGTAACATTTGGAGTTATTAATCTAAGTTTAGTTAAGGGAGTTCCAAAAGTTCTTAATCTTAAACAAACATTACAAGAATTCATTAATCATCGTGAAGAAGTTGTGCGAAGAAGAACTCAGTTTGATCTAAAAAAAGCAGAAGAACGAGCACATGTTCTTGAAGGTTTAATTATTGCTCTTGAAGATATTGATGCAATTGTGCAAAAAATTAAGCAAAGTGATAATGCAGAAGATGCAAAACAAGTTTTAATGACTGATTATTCGTTATCTGAAATTCAAGCAAAAGCAATTTTGGATATGAAATTACAAAAACTATCTTCATTAGAACAAGAAAAAATTAGAGAAGAACACAAAGGTTTAATGAGTTTAATTGAAGATCTTAAAGCTATTTTAGCTTCTAGAGAAAAAATATTTGCATTAATAAAAAATGAATTAATAGTAATTAGAGATAAATTTGGAAATCCTAGGAAAACAGAAATTACTGTAGGAGATGACTCTGATATTATTATTGAAGATTTGATTAAAGAAGAAGATATGGTAGTAACTATTAGTCATAGTGGTTATATCAAACGTCTTTCTGTCGACACTTACCGCCAACAAGGTAGAGGTGGTAAGGGAATTATTGCTGCAGGAACAAAAGAAGAAGATTTTATTGAACATTTATTTGTGGCATCAACACATTCAACAGTTTTATTCTTTTCAAATAAAGGTCAAGTTTATTGGTTAAAAGTATATGAAGTTCCAGAAACATCTAGACAATCCAAAGGAAAAGCAATTGTGAACTTGCTTCGTTTAGATAAAGATGAATATATTTCTGCATTCGAACCGGTTAGAGAATTTGATGATTCACATTATTTAATTTTTGCAACTGAAAAAGGAATTGTTAAAAAAACAGAACTTTCTGCATTTAGTCGACCTAGAAAAGGCGGTATTCGTGCAATTACTCTAAATTCTGAAGACACACTAAAAGAAGTAGTACTAACAGATGGAAATTTAAATTTAATTTTAGCAACTAAAAATGGTATGGCTACAAGATTTAATGAACAAGCAGTAAGGCCTATGGGTAGGAATGCTGCAGGTGTAAAAGGAATTAAATTAAAACCTGGAGATTCAGTTATTGGAATGATCAAAGCAGAAGAAGAAAAATGTATTCTTACAATTACTGAAAATGGTTATGGTAAAAGAACGCCTGTTGGGGATTATCGTTTGATAGGCCGAGGAGGAATTGGAGTTCGAAATATTATTTGTAGTGAGCGTAATGGTTGCGCAATTGCAGTAAAGAGTGTTGATGAAGAAGATGAATTAATGTTTATTTCTAAAAATGGAATTATTATTAGGATGTCAGTTAAAGGAATTTCAATTATTGGTAGGAATACTCAAGGAGTTCGTCTTATGAGAATTGGTGCGGGAGATACGGTAATTGATGCTGCAAAAATTATCAAAGAAGATAGTGATAATTCAGAAGATGAAACTAACAATGATGATTTAGGTAATGATACTAAAAGCAATGCTGATAATAACAGCGATATTGATAGTGACCGTGATGATTCAACAAAAGAATCAAATGACGCCTCAACTGTAACTCAAGAACCAATTTCAGATTCTGAGTCTCAGGTGGAGTAATTTTTAAAATGAAAGCGTTTTCTTTAACTCATGTAGGCAATTCAGATATAACTGCTTTAGAAATTCAAGAATTATTAAATGTCAAAAGTAAATCTTTTGAATCGGGAATAAACTTGTTTGATTTGCCAAAAGATAAATTAACTGATTTAGCGAAATTTTGTTATTCTGCACAATCAATTTTTAGTGCGGGGCTACTTTTTCAAAATTTTTCATTCACAGATTTAGCAGATTTAAAATCTAAACTTGACTTTGGCAAATTTCCAAAAAACTTATTTTTTAATAAAACATTTGCAGTTTCATGCAATAGAATAGGTTCTCATGATTTTACATCGCAAGATATTGGTGCACAAGTTGGAGAATTTATTTTTAATGAACTCAAAAAAAATAAAGTTGAGTCAAAAGTTAAGTTATCAGATCCAGATATTCCTATTTTTGTTTATATTTTCGACAATGAGTTATATTTAGGATTGAATTTTATTGGGTTTGATGTAAGTAAAAGAGATTATAGAATTTTTAATCATCTAGACTCAATTAAAGGAACGTTAGCTTATTCTTTAGCTAGATTTACTGGGTTAACTCCATCTGTAAAAGAAGTTTTTAAACCTGAGTCAAAACTTAAAAAAAATAAATCTAAAATTCAAAAAACTAAAATGGTCGTGTTAGATCCATTTTGCGCATCAGGAACTACGGGAATTGAATCTGCTTGTTTTTTATCGAGTTATTCTGTGAACTTTTTTGCTAAACCAAAATTTGCATTTCAAAAGTTTAATTTGTTTGAGAATGTTGATTGTAATTCTTTTTTTGAAGAGATGGATTCAGAAAAAATCTCTCCTGCGAATTTAACATCTGAAATTTTCGTATTTGATGAAAATCAAAAAAATGTAAGGGCTGCAGAAAAAAATGCTAAACTTGCAAATGTCAATAAAATTCTTAATTTTTCTAGAACTGAAGTTGAATGGTTAGATACTAAATTTGAAGAAAAATCAGTAGATTTTATTATTTCAAATCCACCTAGGCTTTGTAGGACTTTTGATCAAGCAGATTTTGATAAACTATATTCTGAATTTTTTTATGTCTCAAAACATGTTCTTAAATCCAAGGGTAAAATAGGATTTATGCTGAAAACTAAAAATGCATTAAAAGATATAGCTGAGAAAAATGATTTTAAAATGACTGCATCAAAAATAGTTTTTCAAGGAAAAGATCCTATTCATTTTGTAGTTTTTGAAAAAGTTTAAAAGTGCCTTTGCGTTTTTTCTATTTTGTAGGATTAGAACTTGACTAACGGAAGTGTTTAACACAACTGAGGAAAGTCCATCCACCTAATTTTGCCACTTACTAAAGTAAGAATCAGAAATGGTTGGCAACGGCTCAGAAACGAAACCACCTTAAAATTTAGGATGACGGATGCGAAGATTTTGGCAACAAAATTCAGTTAACCTCCAGACATTATTTAAGGAAGGGATGAAACGGCGAGTCCTAGGCTGGTGCAAAGCATTATGCTGCTAAGTAAAATGTCAAGAAAAATCATCGCAGAATATTATAGTTCTGTTTGGATTTTACAGAAGATGGCTTATTCTGGTCCTACGTTTTTTTTAACTCCCATTAGGGGTTTAGCTAAATTAGGTGTTTTAGATAACATTCATTGTTAATTGGCTATTGGGGTGTTATAGCAGTTGTTTAGATCAGAAACCTTTAAATAGCTCCCTCTTTTTCTAGAAATTTATGTCAAAATCAAATAAAGTATCAATGCCTTCAGGAATTGGCGGTTTAACAAGATATTTTGATGATTATAAATCAAGTATTCAAATTAAACCAGGTCATGTTGTCATAGTATGTATTGTAGTTATGATTATAATTCTTCTTTTACATGTTATGGGTGGCACATTTACAGTAACTAGTTAAGGTAATTTGAGTAAATTTATCAAAATCAAATTTTTTTATTGTTATAAATATGTTATAGTAAATACTATATGCGGGGTGTTTAATTATGTTTCCAGGTGTTAATCCAAGACAAATGCAAGGAATGATGAAAAAGATGGGTGTTTCTCAAGTAGATATTCCTGCAACTGAAGTTATTATCAAAACTGCTGATAAAGAAATTATTATAGTTAATCCTCAGGTTGCAAAAGTTAAAATGATGGGGCAAGAAACATTTCAGATTTCTGGCGAAATTCATGAACGGGAAGTATCAACTGAACCTGAAATTAATGAAGACGATATTCAAACAGTTATAGATCAAACAGGAGTTCAAAAAGAAGATGCAATGAATGCATTAAAAGCGGCTAAAGGAGATTTAGCTCAAGCAATTATTGATATCCAAGAACAATCCGACGAGTAAATTTAATAATTATTTAAACTTTTTGTTTAAATGACAATCTAATTTCTTTTTTTATTTTATTCATTTTTCTTTTTTTTATGTTAGTTATTTAATCTTAGCTAAATTAATTAAGTATTTACAAATTTAAATTTTAATAAATTTTAAATTAATAATTATATAAACAATAACCTTTTTAAACATTCTCTGCTTTCTTTTTTTTTATGAAATCCTACTCGCAATCTTTATCTGCAGCACAAAAAAAAATTCAAGTTGCAGATCACATGCTAACTCAGACATATCCTATGGTAAAAGATCCTAAATTATTGTTAGCAGTACTAGAAAACATTTTTGTTTCAACATCTTATTCTCTTGATGCTTTACTTTTTTTTATGCGAGACCAAAAAGAAATTCCTCAATTCCAGGAATCATTCGATTCAAAATATAATTCATTCAAACTACATTTAGCTAAAAAACATAATTTTTCAACTGAAGAGATTAATTTAATTTTGGACTTAAAAAAGTTTGTTAAGTTTCATAAAGACAGTCCTGTTGAATTTTCTCGCAATAATAAATTTGTTATCTGTTCAGACAAATATGAGATGAAAGAAATTTCATTATCTGAAATGAAACAGTACATCAAAAAGGCAAATGCATTTTTAAAGAAAATTGAGAATATAATCATAAAGCACGAGTCATAAATTCAAATTGCAAAATTGATTAATTGATATTTGCGGGCGAATAATACTTGGTTTTTTAAATTCTCATTAGATTTATAAATAAGTGGGTCTTCACTTCCAGTTCAGAAGAATTTAGGAGGGCAAAATGAACGAATTTTACAAAAAATCAAGAGATGAGCTAAAAAGAGCAGATCATTTAATATTCGTTAGTTTAAAATATACTCGTACAGTTGATGTTCTTAAAAGTATAATTGAGAGGTTAATTAATTGTGTTGATTTTTGTTTTAACGCATTATTAACTGATTTAGTTGAAAAAGGGGAATTAAGAGAAATTCCCTCAGCTCCCGTTCCCAAATGCAAATTAGTTAAAGAATTATTTGCAGATGATGAAAAAGTTGTTCAAATGGTGGAATTATTCTTATTGTGGCGACGTATTTCTAAGGCTGAATATAGCAAAGAATTTGAATTTAGAAGACATGTAGCACTTACTGCTTTTTTAAAGGATGAAGAAAATGTTAAAGTTAATATTGATGTTATTACTGAATATTTTCAAAAAACTAAGTTATTTTTTGGGTACTTATCAAACAAATTTTTGCCTCAAGAAGATTAATTTTAAGGTATTTTTATAAATTATAATTGTTTAATTATTTTTAAAAAGAGCTTTTTAAAGCTATTAGCATAATTTATTTTTTTTAAAAAAGATTAAAAAAGAGATTTTTGTAAAACTTATTTTCAAATGACTATATTAAGTTTAGTTTCTGCAAAAGGAGGTGTAGGTAAAACCACTGTTTCTATTAATTTAAGTTCTGCACTTTCGCCACATTTTGAAACTAATAATTCTTCAGTAATTCTTGTTGACGCGGATTTTATTCATCCAAACATCAGTCTTAATTTAGGCTTTCCTAATTTAACTAAAAATTTAAACTCTGCAATTAATGGAACTCACCCAGTTCATTCTTGTTTGTATCAACACAATTCTGGATTGAAGTTTGTTCCTTCCTCAATTTTTCAAAAAGACTATCATAATTCTTTAATTACTCATCTTAAACCTCATCTTATTGATTTATCTAAAAGAAAACCTCATGCGCATTTTCCCAAAAGAGGCGCGTCTACAAATAGTATGGCCCAAAATAATTCTACAAATTTAGTTGTGGTTGATTCTGCAGACGATCATTTCCACACTATGCATACTATGCAAGCATCAGATCATGTGATCGCAGTATGTACTGCATGTCCTAATTCAGTTCATGATACTAAGAAGTTTATAGAACAATCAAATTCAATTGGAATTAATATCGAAGGAGTTATTGTTAATCAGTTTAAATCTGATGAGTTTGATCATTCGCTTTTTGAAATTAGTGAAAAATTATCAAAACCTATTTTAGGGGTTATTCCTTTTGATAATTCGGTAAGGTCTGCATCAAAGCTTAATCATCCTGTGGTATTCGCACATCCTGATTCAGACTCCGCGAGTGCTTTTCGCAAGTTAGCAGTTTCTTTGCTCGCAGGTGACCCATATGCCTAGAACGCTTCATCAGCATCTTATGGAAAAAGGGTGGTCGTCTAATGAAGTTGATGGTGCATTATCAAGATTGTATAGTGAAGATAACCATCCTGAAGCTATGAAAACACATCATCAAAGATTTTCTAATGTTCATGATTTAAATCCTGTAATTTATTGGGCAGTTTTAATTATTGCAATTATTGGTAATTTTATTATTGCGTTAGTTTTTATTCCATTTTTGATGATGTTAACTTCTGTGCAAATTTTAGTTATTTTGTCTGTGATGGGTTTAATTTTTGGAGCTATGTTTAATTTATTGTTAAAAGATATTGAAAAAATTGATTATAAACATCATATTGTTGCAGGAGTTTTTATTCCAATGATGGCCGCAGTAACAATTTTTGTTGTAGTATCAATTGCCAATAACTTAAGTCGAGTAATTCAACTGGAAATAATTCAAAATCCTTTTTTAGTTACCTTCGTTTATGTTATTTCGTTTTCTGCGCCGTACATAATATATAAACTAAAAGATATTTCTAAAGAACACAAATTTAAGAAGTCAAATCCTTCTCTTCATACTAAATATACTCAACCTGCAAGAGAACAAAGTGATGCACATATTGCGCAAGGGATGTATAAATAAATTATTGACACGTGAACTGAAAATAATTAGTGTGTGTGAATAAAATAAAAAAGGGCGGTAGGCGAGAATTGAACTCGCGTCTTAGGATATCTGCAAATAAAATCCAAATAATATTTGGAAATTAGTGTTTGCCACAGTCCTATATACTAACCATTATACGACTACCGCCATGTGTAATCTTGACGAATGTTAATGAGGAATGTTACTTTGCGTTTCAATTGAGCGTAACCAATTGCCATTATACGACTACTGCCATGTGTAATCTTGACGAATGTTTAATGAGGAATGTTACTTTGCGTTTCAATTGAGCGTAACCAATTACTATTGTGCGATTGCTGCCCCGTATTGTTGAGATTTTTTCTAAGATATGTCCCTTATATTTCTTTTGTTTTTAAATGAAATATATTAATGCTGACTTAAACTAATCAGGGTATGATTAAATAATTCTTTAAACTGATAGTAATGTGCTTTAATTATATTCTAAACTATGTCTCATCTTATATTGGGCGCCACAATACTTAAATTTTAGCAGACTAAACTAACTTAATTGGTGTCTTTCCAATAAGTTTATAAACGAACGCCATTTTTACCAAATATTATAAAAGCCCGAGTTCAAAGGCATTTCGAGCGCGTTTAGGGTTTATTGATAATATTTCAATAAATGAGCGCTTTCTATGTTTTTTGAATCAATTTGGAGCTTTTTTAAGGTGTTTAGATAATGTCAGAACAAAAACAAGAGTTCAAACACATCGTGCGTGTAGCAAATACTGATTTAGATGGTAACAAACCTATTCAGCAAGCTTTGCTTAAAATTAAAGGAATTGGTTTTTCTTTAGCTAATGCAGTTTGCCAATACGCAAAAGTTGAAGGTAATAAAAAAACTGGATATCTTTTAGATGACGAAACTGAACAATTAACTGATGTTCTTCAAAATCCACATTCATACAAAATGCCTTCTTGGATGTTAAATCGACAAAAAGATGTTGAAACTGGAGAAGATATGCATTTGTTAGGGCCTAGTCTTAAATTTCAAAAAGATAATGACATCAAACTTCTTAAAAAAATTAAATGCTTTAAAGGTGTTAGACACCAAGCAGGCCTTCCACTAAGAGGTCAAAGAACCGGTTCTAATTTTAGAAGTAAAAGAGGAACTAGTTTAGGCGTTAAGAAAAAAACAAAATAAGGTAATTTACAATGGGAGATCCTAAAAAAACAAGAAAAAAATATTCAGGTCCAAATCATCCTTGGAATAAAGAACGAATAGAAGAGGAAAAAGCACTTAAAGCAGAGTTTGGATTAAAAAACAAAACTGAAATTTATAGGATGAATTCATTATTGAGAAATTTCTTTCTTCAAGCAAAAAAACTTGTTACTCAAACAGGTAGTCAAGCTGAAATTGAAAAAGCACAATTACTTAAAAAATTACAAAAACTTGGATTTTTAAGTTCTGAAGCTTCTCTTCCTAATGTATTATCACTTTCAATTCGCGATTTAATGGAGCGAAGATTACAAACAATGGTCTACAAAAAAATGTTAGCAAATTCAGCTAAACAAGCTAGACAATTTATCACTCATAAACATATTACTGTTAATGAGAAAATCATAACTGCGCCATCTTATTTAGTTTCATTAAATGAAGAACATACAATTTCATTTATTGAACGATCAGCAATATCTAATCCAGAACATCCAGAACGTGCTTCACTTGAAAAAAAGAAAAAAACAGACACGCCTGGTGCTGAACCAGTAAAAAAAGAAACATTAAAATCAAAGCCTAAAAAAGAACAGGCTAAACCCAAAAAATAAGATTAAAAATGGCTGAAGAAAAACCAAAAGTACAATCAACAGAACCTAGTGTAGAAAAAACTGCACCTAAAAGTACCTATAGTAAACCGGTAGGTGCAAGGACGCCAGATAAATTTAATCGTAATACTGACCGAAGACCTGCGCCTAGGCCAGAATATAAACGTAGACCGGTTAAATGGGGAGTTTGTCATATTTATTCAACATATAATAATACTATTATTCACATTACGGATATTACTGGAACTGAAAGTATAGCGCGTACTTCTGGTGGTCAAGTTGTTAAAACAGATCGTTTAGAATCAAGTCCTACTGCTGCAATGATTGCTGCTAAAAAAGCTGCAGAAATTGCAAAAGATAAAGGAATTACAGGAATTCATGTTCGAATCCGAGCTAGAGGCGGCCATAATGGTCCTTCAAATCCAGGCCCTGGTGCTCAAGCAGCAGTTAGAGCATTTTCAAGAATGGGTTTAAGAATCGGAGTTATTGAAGACGTAACGCCAATCCCTCACGATGGGTGCAGGAAAAAAGGCGGAAAGCGAGGTCGAAGAGTTTAAAATGATTGTTACCTCTCTTGAATCTGATAAAAAGAATGGTAAAATATCTTTTGTTTTAGAACAGTCTAGTCCTGCTTTTGCTAATATGCTTAGAAGGTCAATAATTAATGATATTCCGACTATGGCAATTGAAGACGTTGAATTTAGAAAAAATACATCTGTTTTGTATGATGAAATTGTTGCACATAGATTAGGATTAATTCCTATTAAAACTGATCTTAAATCATATAATCTTCCAGCAAATTGTGCTTGTGAAGGTGCAGGTTGTGCTAAATGTTCATTAAAATTAACATTAAAAGCTAAAGGTCCTGGAGTGGTTTATGCATCAGAAATAGAATCTCAAGATCCTAAAGTTGTTCCAGTTCATCCAAAAATGCCTATTGTTAAACTAACAAAAGGGCAACAGATTGAAATTGAAGCAACTGCAATCCTTGGAACTGGAAGTGAGCACTCAAAATGGAGTGCAGGTCATTGTTTTTTCAAGTGCAAACCTGATATTAAAATTGGTAAAGTTGATAATGCAGATATGGTCGCAAAAATTTGCCCAGTTAATGTTTTTGATGTTAAAAGTGGCAAACTAGTAATCAACAAAGATAATTATTTCAAATGCCATCTTTGTGGTGCTTGCACTGATGTTGCAGATATCAAACTTAATGAAAGCGATTCAGATTTTATATTTTTTGTAGAAAGTTGGGGTCAATTAAAACCCTCCGAAATGATTAATTGTGCGGTTGAATATTTTCAACAAAAAGTAGAAAAATTAAGTGAATCATTCAAATAATTCATTTATGATTAAAATAATATTTTCATAAATTAGTATTCAACATATTAAAAATTATAATTCAAAAATATATTTCAAAAAATAAAAATAAAAAGTAATTGATTAAAATGGCAAAAAGAACTGGTCCATCCAATCCTGTATTAATTCAACTTATTCATGAGTTGAAGAAGAAAGCAATAGATGACAATGCAGGTTTGTGGAAAAGAATAGCAACTGATT
The DNA here is from genome assembly GCA_018675335.1 of Candidatus Woesearchaeota archaeon. NCBI lineage: Archaea > Nanobdellati > Candidatus Woesearchaeota > Candidatus Woesearchaeota archaeon. Next base: position 287,467 of record JABGYH010000007.1, on the reverse strand, counting down.
TGGAAAAATCTTCAAGACAAAGACGTATTGTTAATTTGTCTAGATTAAACAGGTTTACCAAAGAAAATGAGATTATTATTGTTCCTGGTAAAGTTTTAGGTTCTGGAATTTTAAATCATTCTATAACTATTGCAGCGTTTGATTTTTCTGATGGTGCAGTTGATGCATTAAAAGCTCAAAAGTGTAATGTTTTATCTATTGATGATTTAATGAAAAAGAATCCTAAAACAAAAGATGTGAGGATTATTGGTTAAAATGATAGTTGATGCAAAAGATCTAATTGCTGGACGTTTAGCAGCAGTCGTTGCTAAAAAAGCTTTATTAGGTGAAACCATAGATATTGTTAATAGTGAATATGCTGTTATGAGTGGTTCTCGTGATCAGATTTTTGCTAGATTTAAACAAAAAAGAGATCATGGTATTCCATTAAAAGGTCCTTATTATCCTAGACAGGCAGATAGAATTTTACGTCGAATGATTCGAGGTATGCTGCCATACAAACAAGAAAAAGGAGTTACTGCTTTCAAACGTATTATGTGTTGGAAAGGAGTTCCTGAAGTTTTTAATGATAAAAAGTTTGAGACATTTGAACAGTTCAGTGTTCGTAAACTTCCTAATCTTAAGTTCGTTACTATTGGAGAAGTCTCTCAATTTTTAGGTGGTAAACTTGAGTAAGAAGAAAGATACTAATATTATCGCGGCAGGTAGTCGTAAGCGTTCAATTGCAAGAGCAGTTTTAAAAGAAGGTAAAGGTTTAGTTCGTGTTAATGGGCAATCTTTAGAGTTTTTTAGATCTGAGTTAGTTAGAATGAAAATCAGAGAACCACTTTTATTAGTTGGTGATATGGCAAACAAACTCCACATTGATGTAACGGTTAATGGTGGCGGAGTTAATGGTCAAGCAGAAGCTGCAAGATTAGCTATTTGCCGTGCACTTTCCGAATTTGGTGGTGCTGCAGTTCGTAAAACTTTGGGAGATTATGATAGAGCATTTATTGTTGCAGATGTTAGGCGTAAAGAAGTTTGTAAACCTAATGATTCAAAAGCACGTGCTAAACGTCAGAAATCATATCGTTAAACTTATAATAATCAATTGTGTATATTATGCACATAGTTAGAGGTCAAAAATGTTAATACCTATTCGTTGTTGGAGTTGTGGAAAGCCAATTGGTCAGTTTTGGGATGAGTTCAAAGAACGAACCAAGAAAGGTGAAGAGATCAAGACAGTATTAGATTCATTTGGTTTGGATCGTTATTGTTGTAGACAACAAATCATGGGTAATGTTGATCTTATTGATACTGTTGCAAAGTTTAAGAAGTTTTAGACTTGATTTATTATAATTCTTATTTTTTTTATTAATATTTATTCTTGAGTATATTAATATTTATTTCTTTAGTAATTTGATTACTGTAGCTAATGTTATTGTACTTAATTATTAAGCCATATTGATGTAAACCAAATAAGACTAATGTATTGATAGATCATATTTGAGCAAAATGAACTAGTTGAAACTCACTTTAGGGTGTTTTTAGGTTATTAAAATATTATTTTCTGGCAATTTAGGGTATTTTGACTGAGATTTAGCATTTTTGATAGGTTATATGCTAAAATGAGTCATATGATTCAGTTAAACCCCTTATTTATTTAATTAGCACTCTAAGCAGTTATTTTATTGGGCATATTAATAAATTTTAAAACTAAAATGAGATAACTTGACTTCTTTGATGTTATCAAGAGTTTTAATTATTTAATTCGTTTAATCTGAGAGTTTAATTGAAATTATGTGGTTATGTTGGTTTAGAATTAAGAAATAACTATTTTGCTATTATATTCCTCAGCTTATGTTCGAAAAGTTTTATTTGAGTAGTTATTCGTTAATTTTGGTCAGTTTAGGTTATTTTATGTCTAGTTCAGGTCAGTTCATACTCAGTTCAGTTCAAATCCGAACTAGTTCAGCCCTTTGAATTCACCCATTTCAGGGCTTCTACTCTATTTTCTCCTCACTTTTTGTCTTTTTTAGCTGTTTTTTCAAAATAAACCCTCACTTTTGCTATTTTTCCTTTTAAATCTTTCGTTTTTAGGCCCTGTATGGCTCATTTTTGACCTTTTGAGTTGTTTTAGTGAATTATTGCATTATTTTAGGTATATTTACTAACTTCTCACTTTTAGGCTTATTTGAGCTATTTTAATCATTTTTCTTCATTTTTTCTTCATTTTTAGCTTATTTGGGATATTTTTGTATGTTTTTGTATGTTTTTTGGGTATTTTTATCATTAAATTGCTTAATTATTGTGGGTTCAGTTCGAATTCAATTCGAGTTCAGTTCGTACTAGGTTCGTACTGAACGAACTGAACTGGCTTAAATGGTTAAATTTATATATTTGGACTCATTTTTAGTTCGGATTGGGTTCGGAGTTCAGTTCGTACTGAATTCGTACTGAACTGGTTGAACTAAGCAGGTCAAAAAACGCGAATAAAATGAGTGTTTTTTGTAAAAAATTGAGTGAAAGTGAGGGTTAATCTTAGAATGTGTGCAAAAAACCAAAAAATTTATAAACAAAAACTGTTTATTTATAAATGGGGGTCATAAATTGGTGTTTAATTTCTTTAAACGTAAGCAAATATCTGAGCAGCCAAGATTGGAAATAATCAGGTCACAACTCGCAACTGCATTTTCTAGAATCAAAGATGATATTTCCGAAGTTAATTCTCAAATTGTGGATAATCAATCAGAAGTTGATAAGTTGAATGCTTGGGTAAGTTATCTTAACAATCACTCAGCACACAATAAAAAGCAACACAGGGAGTTATCTGGTAAGTTGTCTAAGTTAGAATGTAGTCATAAAACTTTACATGAGTCTCATTCGTCCGCAAAGGAAGAATTACATTTGAAACATGGTACTTTATCTAAATCCCATAATTTAACAAAACAAGAAGTGGATAATCTTAAGCGCTGGGTACATCATTTTCACACGTTATTTAATCAACAAAAACAAAAGGAACTTGTAGTTTCTAACCAATTATCTGATCTTAATGATTTATTTATTAAAACAATTGAAGCTTCAAAATCGGAAATTTCTACATTGAAGCAAGAAAACGTTGATCTCAAATCACAATTGTCTAAATTGCAAGAATCACATTCTTCGTTTCAACGGTCGTTTGAAGAATCTTCTTCAGATACTGAATCATCTGAACCTATTGTCAATCAAGTGAGTCGGGGATTGATTGCGCCACCGCAAGTAGCAGTTCAATCTGATTTTTCAGGTTTTGAAAAACAGTTCATTCGTAGAATTAGGCCTAATCGTAAACAGTATGTGTTAGATCAAATTCTTAAAATGGTTGGTGAGCAGCAATATACTACGCGAGAAATTGAAGATGTTTTAGTGAGTGAGAAACAACTTTGTGGACGTACATCTTTTTTTAGTTATCTTAAAGAGTTAAGGATTACGGGAAAGATTGATAATGCGACTGTTGGTGGCAGAGTCATTCTTGTTGATAAAAATTGAATGGAATATCTATTTATTTTAAACTTATTTTGGGCTCATATTGATTATATTGATTTGGTTGCAAGTTTCATGAGTGGTATTAAGAAAATTAAAATCGCAATTAAGATTATGCATTTGATTATGCTTTGATTATTTATTTCCTTTTCTTCTTTTGTTTTAGTTTTTTCTTGAAGTTTTATTGATTCTAACACATCAATCATTTTGTTTACCTCTCAACACAAACTAATAATTAGTATGCATTAGTGATAACAATATTTTTCTTTTATGTTAAACCTTTGTGATAATTTTTTGGGAAAAACAGTTAAATTTATAATAAATTCTAGCTTTTGAACAACTTATGGTGAATTTGGATAAAAAAGATCTTAGAATAATTTATTGCTTATGCCAAAATAGCCGTCAAAGCTTGTCTAGTATTGCATCGCTGGTTGGTCTTAGTAAAAATTCTGTAAAATATCGCGTTGATAGATTAATTAAGAATGAATTTATGGATAATTTTTCTCCTGCAATTAACACCTATTTATTTGGGTTTAACACGTTTGACATTTTAATTAAACTTAATGCGAGTCCGAATCAAGAAAAAGAAGTCATTAATTATTTGTCTGATTATCCTTTCACAACTTGGTTTGCTTCTTTATCTGGTGAGTGGGATTTAATTTTAGAACTTGCTGCAAAAGATTCAATTCATTTGGGTAAGATGTTGTATGAAATTTGTTCAAAAATTGGTGATAAGATTGTTAATTATGATGTAATCATTACTTTTGATTTTCTTAAATTAACTCCTCTTCCTGAAGATTTTTTTGATCCTGTAAATCTAAAATTAAAAGATGATCCTATAAGAACTTTAAAGCCTGTAACTCTTGATAATATTGATGCAAATATTTTATCTCTTCTCTGTAAAAATTGCACAATTCCTCAGTATGAAATTGCAAAACAAGTTGGGTTATCTGCTGATTCTGTGAGGTATAGAATTAAAAATTTAGAAAAATCAGGGGTGATTGTAAAATATATTCCTACCTTTTTTATGAAAAATTTGGGTTATTCTGAGTACTCTGTAATTCTTGATTTAAAAAAACCAAATCCTGATTTATTGGCTAAGCTTTATTCGTATATTGTTCAAAATAAAAATATTACTTATGCAATTAGTGATGCAATTAAACCGAGAATTTCATTGTATGTTGTAGTCAAATCAAGTTCTGATTTGGATTATTTATTAAAAGAATTAAGAAGTTTATTTTTGGATGTTATTCGTTCACAAAAATTTATGTTGGTATCAAAACATCACAAATTTAATTTATTTCCAAAAGGTGTTAAAAACTCTTTTTAAGAATTCTTTTTTTGTGTTTAGATTTTAAAAAACATTAGTCTAATTTTTATAATCTTTTATGTCTAATAAAATGGTATTATTTGTTTATTCAACTTAACGATTAATCTCGATTTGAGCATAATTAGATCCTGGTTCGATTTGAATTATGCTTTCAGGGGAGCTTAAGTTGGTATTATCTGAACTGAATTCGAACTGAACTAAAATATTTGTTGCGAAATATCCTGCATAAAATATATAAATAAGGTTTTTTAAACTATTTGGATGGTAAGTTTTAATGAAATTCAAGATAAATGGCAGAAACGTTGGGATGAATCAGGGGTGTTTAAAGCATCTGATGAGTCTGATAAACCTAAATTTTATTGTTTAGAAATGTATCCATATCCTTCTGGCAAACTTCATATTGGTCATGTGCGTAATTATGCAATCGGCGATTGCTTTGCACGTTTTAAACGTATGAATGGTTTCAAAGTTTTGTATCCTATGGGGTATGATAGTTTTGGTTTGCCTGCCGAAAATGCTGCAATAAAAAATAAGTCTCATCCAAGACAGTGGACTTTGAAAACTAGTGAGATGATGATGGGGCAGCAAAAAATGCTGGGATTAAGTTATGACTGGGATAGGTTTGTAACTAGTTTTGATTCTGATTATTACAAATGGAATCAGTGGATTTTTTTACAATTGTTCAAAAAGGGTTTGGCATACAAAAAAGCTGCACCTATTAATTGGTGTCCTGATTGTGCAACAGTTCTGGCGAACGAACAAGTTGAAAATGGTAAGTGCTGGCGTTGCAAATTTGTTGTTGAAGAAAAGAATTTGGAGCAGTGGTTTTTCAAAATTACTGATTATGCAGATCGGTTACTCAAAGACTTGGACTTGTTAGAAAATTGGCCTGAAAAAGTTAAAACTATGCAGCGTAATTGGATTGGAAAATCAAAAGGCACGTTGATAGATTTTGATGTTGTAGATTGCACTGGTAAAAAAATTGATACTATCCAAACTTTTACTACTCGTCCTGATACTATTTATGGGATAACTTATTTGGTATTAGCAGTTGAACATCCTAAGGTTATTGAATGGGCTAAAGGAACTGATAGAGAAAATGAAATAAAGAAATTTATTGGTGAAGTTAAGAAAAAAACTGTTATCGAACGTACTGCGGAAGGAAAAGAAAAGAATGGTGAGTTCTTAGGCGTGTATGGGATAAATCCTGTTAATGGCGAGAAGTTTCCGTTGTGGATTGCAGATTATGCATTGTATGATTATGGGACTGGGGCAGTAATGGCAGTTCCCGCACACGATCAGAGAGATTATGATTTTGCAAAAAAATATGATCTTCCAATTAAAGTAGTTATTAATCCTAAAGATGGTCATGTATTTGATCCAAAAAAACTTTCTAGGGCATTTGTCGATGAAGGAGTTATGACTGATAGTGGAGATTTTAATGGAATTAATAATGTTGATGCTATTGAAGAAATTTCTCAATATTTAGAAAAAAATGGGTGGGGGAAACGAACAATTAATTACAAATTGCGTGATTGGTTAATTTCAAGACAACGTTATTGGGGAACTCCAATTCCGATTATTTATTGTGATGCTTGTGGTGTTGTTCCAGTTCCAGAAGAGCAGCTTCCAGTAAAACTTCCAGATGATGTTGAGTTTACTGGTAAATGTAATCCATTAACTACTTCAAAAATATTTAATGAGTGCACTTGTCCAAATTGTGGTATTCCTGCGAAACGTGAAACTGATACTATGGATACTTTTATTGATTCTAGTTGGTATTTTTTCAGATACTGTTCTAATAAATTTGAGGGTGCACCATTCAAAAAAGATGTTGCTGATAAGTGGATGTCTGTTGATCAATATATTGGGGGGATTGAACATGCAATTCTTCATTTATTGTATGCAAGGTTTTTTACTAAATTTTTCAAAGATATTGGTTTGACTAATATTGATGAGCCGTTTAAGAGTTTATTTTGTCAGGGGATGGTATTAAAAGATGGTGCTAAGATGAGTAAATCTCTTGGCAATGTTGTGGACCCTGGTGAAATTATTGATAAATATGGTTCTGATACTGCCAGGTTTTTTATTTTATTTGCGGCACTTCCAGAAAAAGAGTTAGATTGGTCTGATACTGGTGTTGCAGGTAGTTTTAAATTTCTTAATCGTGTGTGGAGACTAATTGATCCTCTTCCTGAATTTAATGATTGCGAGTTATCATCTTCAGATAAGCAAATGGTTTCGAAGACTCATAGGGCAATTCAAAAAGTAACTGAGTTGATTAATGAGTTTAAGTTTTCGTTAGCATTAGGTGCAATAATGGAATTTGTCAATTCAATTTCAAAATATAGAGAATCATCAAAAACTGACGCAGGGGTAGAAGTTGTAAATGAGGGTGTATATGTTGAAGCGTTAGAATCAGTAGCATTACTTTTAGCACCATTTACGCCTCACATTTCAGAAGAGATTTGGGATTTACTTGGAAAAAATACTTCTCCTAAAAAAGACAATTTTATTGCAGTTGCACCTTGGCCTGTTTTTGATGAGTCCAAAATAGATCCAGAAGCTGAGGCTCAAGAAGATTTAATTGAGTCAGTTATTGCAGATATTCGTGCAGTTCTTGAATTGGCAAAAATTGATGCTCCAAAAAAATTGACTTTGTTTGTGGCGCCTGTTTGGAAATATGAGTTTATGGCACAATTTAAAGAAGCAATAAAGACAACTAGAAATCCTGGAGAGTTAATTAAGTTGTTTATGCAAACTGAGTTAAAAAAATATGGTCAAGATATTACTAAGTTGATTCCTAAGTTGATTAAAGATACATCTAAAGTGCCGTTAGTTCTTATTGGGCAAGATAAAGAATTAGAATCAATTAAATCTAGTAAATCTATGTTGGAGTCTGAATTTAATACTGTTGTTGAAATTGTGAAAACTGAAGATTCAAATCATCCTAAAGCTAAGAATGCTAGTCCGGGGAAATTGGCTATACTGATCGAATAAGTGAGTTTCAAATAGTTTAGGTTATTTTCATATTATTTTTAATTTTTTTTTATGTGTTTTTTTTTAGATTGATTAGTTGAATTAATTTTTTTATCTATTTTATTTTTTCATATTTTTTTCTCATTTAGTTTCTATCATTCGAATTTGTGGTTTTGAGCCATTTTAGTCCATTTACAAACTATATTCTGTCGTTAATTAGTTGACAACAATAACATAATATTTATAAGTGAACTCTTATTTCTTTAATTCATGGTAGCTAATAATTCAAATACTGGCAAGGGTATTAATTCGTCAACTAATGCAGTTGCATCAACTGGGGCGTCAACCAAGTCCTCTACTGCTAGCAACGATCCTGAGATAATGTCTGCGCTTAAAGAATTTGGTTTAACAGATAAGGAATTAAAAGTATACCTGGCATTAATTAAACAAGGATCTTCATTAGTAACTGAGTTATCTCAAAGTGCTGGAACTTATAGGACGTATACTTATGAAATTTTGAATTCATTAAAAGAAAAAGGGCTTGTAAATTCAGTTGTAAAATCAGGGAAGCAATTTTTTGAAGCAGAGCAACCAGAAAAACTCTTATCAATTTTAACAACAAGAACAGAACGCATTTCAAAAATTATTCCTGATCTTAACAGTATGTTTCAGTCTACTTATCAAAAACCTCAGATTTCAATTTATGAGGGTGATCTTGGTTTGAAATCAGTTCTTGAAAATGTTCTAAAACAATCTAATGAAAAAAATCAAGCAGAGCTTCTTATTTATGGTTCTTCAAATAAACAGATCAAGCTTTTTGAATCAGTATTTACTGGGTTTACAAAAAAAAGAGTTAAGAAAAAGATTTGTGAAAAAATAATTACTGAAATGTCAAAAGAAGGAATTACATTTCAAAAATCAGATCAAGATAATCTGCGTGAAACGAGATTAATTCCTAAAGAAATGAACTTGCCAACAACAACTTTAATTTATGGTGATACGGTTGTGTTTATATCGCGTGATCATGGTTTATTTTGTGTTATGTTTCAAAGTAAGTCTTTAGCAGATACTCAAAGAATTGTATTTGATTTATTTTGGAAAGCAATTGGCAGATAGGATCATTGCATAATTATTAGTTGAGAATTCGAATGTAGCAATTAGAGTTGCTACTCAGTTTCAAGGCGTTCTTCTTAATTGTTTAACGAGGTAACTTTCGCAATCTTCATCGTATTGTTTTTCTTGAGTTCCCTTGTCATACGCTTTTTTATATTTATCTTCGTGAAGTTTAGAATTCGCAGATTCATCTTTTTTTAAGTCGGGGGAGTCTCCGTCTTGTTTAATTTTGCCAATTTGTTCTGGTTTTTGTTTGTCTAAATCCAAAACTTCTTTTTCTTTTACTTTGACCCCTATCATATCGCATTTGTTTTTTATTTTTTCTTGAATTTGCGAAATTTCGCCTTCGGGGATTTGTTGCGGAGTCCATAAAAAATTTAGTCCATCCTCAGTATTTCTTGCAATTACATTAACAATTATGTGATTTTCATCTTCACTAAACATGTTGCCGGTATCTAGCATAATATTTGTGCCTCCTGGCTGTAAATTTTCAAATAATGCGGTTGCAGTAAAGCTTGCAGTATACATTAAATGTTCAACATCTTTATCTGGAACACTTTCAAATGACTTGTATTTTTTCTTTGTGATTACTTGTATGTGTCCTTTTATTGCAGGTGTTTTAGGAATTACTGCGTAGACTACATCATCTTCATACAATATTTCAGTTCCGTCTAATATTTTATCTGAACTCATTTTATGGTTTGTACTAATTATTTCGTTTTATGTATGCGTTATTATGGTGATAATTTTTTTTGTTTTTTCGTCTTATTTTTTCTTTTGGGTATTATCCAAATAGTTTTGAAACCAAATCAAGATTTGCGTCATCTTTTTTTTCGGTTTTAGTTTCGACACTGGATCCTAAATTTTCTTTTTCTTCGGATTGCTCACTCGGTTCAGTTTCTTTTTTTTCAAATGGTTTTCCGCTAACAAGTGCGATGATTTCGTCTAAATCGACATTTTTGAATAGGTCTTTTAATTGTGGGTGTGTGGGTACTAATTGTTTGAATTGATCTGGTTGTTTGAGTATGATTTCTTTTAATTGGGGGTTTTGATTTATTATTTGTACAATTTGTTCTTTTCCAAGTTCTTTTGAAACTCCAACGTCTCCGCGGGCAACAGTTGTATTATTTTGTCCTCCTAAACTCTCTCCTCCTGCAGAACCTTTATAGCCAAGCATAGTTAGATTTTTATCAAGCATTGCATTTAAAATAGGTTTAACTTTTTGAACGACTTCTGAAACGTCTGCTTCTAAAGATGGTTTTTCAGGTATTTCGAAATTATTTAATCCATCTCCTTTTTCGCGAGGGATTAAATGAATTACTACGTGAGGTATTTGTTGTCCTGCAACGCCTCCGTTGGCAATGAATGCGGTGGTGTAATCGCTAAGCATAGAATCTTTCATTGATTTAGAAATATCTCGAACTTTAATCATTAATTGTTTAAAAATTTCAGGGGGTATTACTGGCATTATGAAATAATGTTCTTTTGGGATTAATAGGACGTGACCTTTAGTTGCGGGCCTTATATCCATGAAAGCTAAGATGTGTTCATTTTCATATATTTTTTTCCCTGGAATTTTTCCTGAAACTATCTGGCAGAATATGCATTGTTGTTTTTGCTGTTCAAGCGCTTCTTGTTGTTCGGGGGATAATTCCATTTTTATCTAGTAAACTTATGTGATAAAAGAAAAAAGTGTTTATAATAAATCTTTCTAATTTTTAAATTAAAAACTGTTCAATTTCAAAAATTGATATTTTAAACGCGTTTACAAGTTTATGTCTAAAAACAAATAATAAAAAAATAAGTGCAAACAGAATGATTGATGAATGACTATTAGTAATAAACAAATTATAAAACATCAGAATACAAAAATTATAAACCCTCAGAATAAACAACTGATGAATAATTAGAATAAATAAATAATGACCAAATAATAATTAATAACCAAATAATAAAAAAATATTTTCATAAACTATTTCTTTCTATCTCCTAAATTAGTTTGGTGGGTCTACTTGCATGTTTTCTCGAGGGATAAATAATGTGTAGGGAACAACTCCTCCGGTTACTTGTGCAATTAACCCTTCATCACATTCTCTTGTGCGTACTGTGGAAGGTATTTGTACTGAATTACCTACGAGGACTAATTGACTTCCTCCAAGGGTGTGGGGTTTACTGAGTTTTTGATTTTTATAGGCAGTTCCATGTGCTCTATCCGGACTAAGTTTATTATCCAAATGATTTTTTGCATCGGTTATTTGCCATTCCATTGTTAGTCCACGAAGTTCAGGTTCTGGCCCTACATAGGATATTTGTAAATGGTCCGCAGAGTACCTATTAGATTTTCTGTGGGTTTCATATTCGGTTATTTCTGCCCAGTCTAATTTTTTTGCCCAATTAACTACTCCTTGAACTGAGGAAGGATCTGCTACAACTATTTCAAGGCCGCAACCATCCTGGACCATTAATTGTGTGGGATCATAAAATTCACCTGCGCGACCATACTCTCCTATTCTTCTTCCAGTTTTTTCAGCAAAACTGCAAGGATGTTTAACTCTTGATTGAATTTTGGAAACAATAATTCCTGGCAAATTTGTTGCGGTAACTGTTCCATGCAAGTCGGAATTGACATAGTGATTAACTTTTCCATCTAATAAGATGTAGTGTGGATATTGGTTTTGAGTTGTGTGTTCTTCATAAACTGGCATCAAATCAGCTAATACTTTTTGCACAACTAAGTTTAGGAATGCAGGATTTCTTTCAGCAATAATTAATCTTTTTTGAGCTAAAAATCCTTGTCTTAGTTCTTTATCTGCTCTGATTAATCTATCTACGAGCTTGCCTGTTCGTAATGGATTTACATTTGTTACGAGTTCAGGATTTCTTTGATTAGGCAGTTTTGTAACTGCAGCAGTTCTAGTAGTTCCTCTCATTGATCTCAACTCTTATTTTGTGTTGTGGCCCCTTCTTAAAGCCTGACTGGCGACAAATGGTTTACTAAATATACAAAACTCTGCACGGATTTCGTTACAAGAAATAGGTTTGATGGTTATGTGACGCTTGCAACAAAATCCGTGCCCAAAAGGCTGTAGATCTTGTTTCAGCGCACAAAAACCTTAATAATTTGTGAAGCTAAAACTAGTGGGATGTAATCACTTCTGTGCATTAAACACAGCCCTTGGTCAATATCACTAGTTGCCATCAATAATACCTATGCAGTAATAATATTTAAATGTTTTCATTTTTGGCAATTTTATTTATAATTTATATATTTTATATGTTTTTTACATTATTTTAAAAAACAGTATTTTTTTATAAATTTTTATTTTTGAAAGAACATTTAGGTCGGTAGCTATTATTTGAGTATTTATGTTCAATTTATTGGAGAATTAGTATATTTTAGATTAAAAAAATGGCAGGCCACTTCAGGTGGACCCTAACAAAAATAATTGGTTTATCTTGATTTTTCCTCAATTCCGCTACCCTTGGAGCACCAACTTAAGTGGTTAGTGCTGCTCTATTCCTAGTCTGACACGATTCCCAAAAAAGTCAATCCCCGAGGACAGAATATCCTCGTCCAAATCAAGGCCAAAAACTTTTGTTAAGGCCTCTCCAAAGCTTCAACTCCGCCATAAAGCCCGTTGACGGTTACAAGGAAGGGCTAACTCCCCAGTCTAGCCTGCCATTCTAACTTCAATTTGAGCTTCTTTTTAAAGCTTTTTGTATTGGGTTATGAAGAATTAAATTTAAGTTTGTAAAAATTATTATTTGGTTATTTTAAAGTTCATGTTTTAGTTCTTATTTTTCAATGTCAAAACAAATTTAAATATCAGTGTTACTTATAATTATATGAACTAGCAGGGGTTTATAATCAGTTTAACAATTGTTTATGATTCGGGCAGTTTTATGGGTTAATTTATGGATTCTTCAATAACTTTCTTGGGTAGTGGCGGTGGACGTCAAGTTATGACTTCTCAACTTAGAGGTACTGGTGGAATAATTCTTAATTTGCAAAAAACACAAATTCATCTAGATCCAGGACCGGGTTCTGCAGTATTTGCAAAACTTTACAATATTGATCTTTCAAAAACCTCAGTTATTTTAACTTCCCATCACCATATAGATAATTGTAATGATCTTAATTTGGCAATTGATTCGATTACTCTCGGAGGAAAAATTCAAAAAGGAACGCTAATAATAACTAATGAGGTTTTAGATAAAGTTTTAACAAAACATCACGAAAATTTAGTGGAAAAATTAATTATTATTAACAAATTAAATCAGGATAATCAAGTAAGTGAAATTATTAAAGAAATTAATTTGCCTGGAATAAAAATAGTTCCTACGAAAACAAAAGATCATTGTGGGGGATTTGGATTTAAATTTATTACTGCAAATTATGTTATAGGTTACACATCCGATACTGCGTACTTTGCATCACTTCCGGGCCAATTTAAAGATTGCAATATATTAATAATAAACAATATGTATTCCTTTAACATTAAAGAACCTTCAAAAAATCATTTGTCTTCATTGGATTCATTAAATCTTATTCAAAAACTTAAATCTTATGCAAAATTAAAATTAGTTATTTTGACTCATTTTGGGACTGAAATTATAGCCTCAGATCCGATATATGATGCAAGAAAATTAACAAAAGAAACAGGTGTGCAAGTAATAGCAGCAGCTGATGGTATGTCTATTGATCCAGTAAATTATGCAGTTACTAATTCTCAGAAAAGTTTAGGAGACTATTAGAAAAATAAAAATTTTTGGAAGTTTAATAAATTTTAATTAGTCCAATTACTATTTCTATTATTATTATTATTATTTGGGTAGTTTTAAAACAACAACCAGATAAATCCATACGCAACTAAACATCCTGCACTAAGAAATGGCATTGCGGGATAAAACTTATTTTTCTGTGCATAATATAATAATATTCCAAGAGTAATTGTGCAAATTACTGGTACAAATAAAACTTGAAAAAATGTGAACTGTTTCATCAAAACTCCTGCAAATATTAGTGGGAATCCTATATCTCCTCCGCCAAGAATTGCACTTGGAACTTTTTTAGAGTTTTTATCGTCTGCTACTTTTACGTGTTTTGTAGCTACAACTTTTGAGGTTTTTTTAGTTTTATGATTCTTTGAGGATAATGACTTTTTTTGGGTAGTTTGTTTTTGCCATAAACTTTTCCAATTCATTTCATATGGGATGGATAATCCTGCAAATATATTTGATTCTGTTTGGAATTTGGCCATTTTTATCATGTGTTTACTTTGCCAAACTGCGTAAGCATCATATATTGAAATCAATACTAATAAAGCAAGAGCTGCAAATAAATTCATTATAGGTACGAACACTGCAGCAAGGCCTCCATAAATAAAAACTTCGGTTAAATTGTGAATAATAAAGTTAGGCCTAAATATTTTATAGAGTCCTAAAATAAGTGCGAGTCCAAATGCAACATATTGATTCATAACGGATCCAAATGCGACACTTAAACAAATTATAACTGATAATAAAAACCAAATCTTCCACAATCGTTTTGTTTTAAATTTGATTATGAGTAAAATCAAAACTGTTGCAGCAATAACTGCGCCTATTATGTAAAATACTGAGAATGATTCTTCAACTTCTGGCCGTTCCATGTCAAATGGTAGTGCTTCATAAGAAACATTAATGACCTCTCCTGTGGCAGGATCGATAACTTTGTCAGTCATATATTGGCTAACTACTCCGAGGCCTATAAGCTGAGCAATAAAAAAGACGATGACTAGTATTATTGTAGTTTTAAATGAATGTTTCATATGTGGACTATTTTTTAATTAATTATTTAAATCATTTTATTTTTATAACTTGTATAAATAATAAATTTAAATAAATTTACATAAAATTTGCATAAATACCCCTGGTGTGATTCAAATAAAAACAAATAATAATAATGTTAAACTAACAAACAATTGCAGTATTGATTCTACTATTTCAACTGCCGTAAATTCAAATTCTGCTGATGTGAATTATGCTGCAGATAATTCTGCGAATAAACCTTCTAAAATAATTCATAACATTAAATTAACTGTATTTTCAAAAGATGGAGAATCTCATGCAGAAATTGCACAATCATTAATTGAATTAGTTCCTCTTGATCTTGGTAAAGAAAAAATTGTGCTAAATAAACAACTCGCAACAGGATGTGATGATTCTGAAATTAGAATTTTTTCTATTTTACTTAAACGACAACGCAATGTCAAAAGTTTTATTGTTTTTTTACAAAATGCGCTTACGAGTCTTCAAAAAAAAATATTAGTTAATCAAGCAGAATCAAGATTGGATGAAAATTTATTTTTTTATATTAGGTTTGATAAATCATCTTGGTTAGAGAAACGTAAATTTAATATTACTGATTCGGGAGACTGTTTTCATTTAAAGATTTCTATTGCATCTTTTCCTGCTTCTAGAGAAAAAGCACTGTTAACCATAAAAGAAATATTCTCATTTCAGGAATAATTTTATAAACAACCTATTCTTATTAGGGCCCATGGTAAAAGATTTCACAGTTAATCCTTGGGAAGTTAAAGGGGATATTGATTATGATAAATTAATAGTTCAATTTGGTCTTAAACCAATAAAGCAACTTCCTGATTTTTTTCTAAACAATATTTTATTCAGGCGAAAATTTATTTTTGCTCACAGGGATTTTGATAAAATTTTAACTAGAATTAAAGAAAAAAAACCTTTTGTAATGATGACGGGTCTTATGCCTACCGGAAAATTTCATCTTGGGCACATGATGGTCGCAAAACAAATGTTGTTTTATCAAAGTTTGGGCGCAAAATTATACATAACTGTTGCAGATGTTGAGGCGTATCATCAGCGTCAACAATCATTAGAACAAAGTAGAGAAATAGCAATTGAAGAATATATTACGAATTATATTGCATTAGGGTTAAAACCAGAAAATTGTGAAATTTATTTTCAAAGTGATCGTTCAAAAGATGGAAAAAAAGCATCTGCGTATTACCGGTTACAAAATCAACTTGGACGTCACGCAACTTTTAATGAATTCAAAGCAGTTTATGGGGATCTTACTCCTGGAAAAATTACTTCTTCACTGTTACAAGCAGCAGATATGTTGCATCCTCAACTTCCTGAATTTGAATCCGCAATACCAGTTATTGTTCCTGTTGGATCAGATCAAGATCCTCATTTAAGGATTGCAAGAGATATGGCAAAACGTTTTACTGCAAATAACAAAAATCATAAATTTGATTCGCTTTGTTCTACATATCATACTTTTATGCCTGGTCTTAGTGGTGGAAAAATGTCTGCATCAGATCCTCATTCATTTATTGCATTAACTGATGAACCAAAAATTGTTAAAAAGAAAATTAACAAACATGCATTTTCTGGTGGTAGAGAAACTTTAGAAGAACATAGAAAACTTGGGGGGAATCCTGATGTTGATGTTTCATATCAATACTTGACATTCTTTGAAGAAGATGATTGCAAACTTAAGCAAATTTATGATGATTACAAATCAGGTAAACTTTTGAGCGGTGAGTTAAAAAAGATTCTTATTGAAAAACTTTCAACATTTTTAGAAGCGCATCAAAAGAAAAGGGAACAAGCTAAAAAAATAATTTCTAAGTTTGTTTTTTAAAAGTTTCTTGTTATTTTTAGTTAACTTAATTAGTTTTTTAAAATAATGCATAAATAAATGGTGATAATGCACTGCTTTGGCTAAATATAATTAAGACTCCCACAAGAACTATCATTATTATGATTGGTGTAAGCCACCAAGCTTTTCTTACTTTTAAAAAGTTCCAAAATTCTCCTATTAATGTTTTGTTTTTTGCCATTTTCTATTTTTTTATTCAAATCCTTTACTTAATAAATATTGTTTTAAAACTTCTGCTGCAAGCTCGTGCCCTTTTTCATTCCAGTGACCATCAATTTCAAAATAATGGCTATTATTTTTATTTTTTTCTATAAATAGTGGTTCTAAATTTATGATAGTAAATTTTTTATTAATTAACATTTTTTTTATGGTATTATAAGGTTTACTGAAATTAAAGTTTATTGAATCAAGTTTAGGATATTTATTAAAAAACTCAGATTTTTTTCGTGAATCTATTTGCTCTTTAATTGGGATGAGCATAAAAACTACAGTCAAATTTTTTGTTTTACTAATTTTTTTTATTTTTGATAAAATTAAATCAGTTTTGGTGTGTGCGGTTTTAATTGTGGTAGGAACATTAGTTAAATTTTCTAAAAATAATTCATCTGGCATCCCCCATATTTTATATTGGAGGGATACATCTCTTTTTATATCCGATATTTTAAGAAAATTAGTTATTTTATTAAGTTTATTTGCATGTTTTATTATTATGTTATTAGTTAACATATTACACAAATAAGATTTTTGTCTGCAAAGAAAGAGTGCTTTTCTTATAAGGGGTATTTGTCTTGGAGTAATATCTTTTAAAGTATTATTGTTTAAAATAAATACGTTATTTCTGGTTGTGTCATATAAATCATTGATAAAAGTCGCAAAAATTACTAAATCAGGGTTATATTTTTCAAGTTCATTTTCAAATATTTTATATTCATTATCGAATGCATAACTTCCAACCCCTATGGTTACCACATCTGTGTCTGTAAGTTGACTTTCAACAAGCTCAGAAAATATATGATCATAGCTTTTAAGATTTAATTGTGAGGTGAATGAATCCCCAATAACTAAAACTCTTTTAGTTTTATTAATTTTTTGATCATATTCGAATTGGGGGCCTAACCAACCCTCTTTGGTAGTAGTATAAACAAATGGTAAGTCATGATCTGGAGAATTGTATTTTTGATTTATTTGGTCAGGATTAAATGTGTAAACATATGTGTCATGATATTTTGTTCGAATAGTAATTGAGTCATTTAAAATTATTCGCAATCCTCCTTCAATAATAATCACACAAATAAAAGAAACTGCAAACAATAATAAAATATTAATTAAAAAATTTTTTAAACTGCGAGATTTTTTTTTTTTAGTCTTTCGCATATTTTTCACTGTCCCACATATCTTCTGGATTATCGTTTCTTTTGACTATGAATTTATCAATAACTAGGTAATCAATTCCGGTGCCCATCATACATTTATAAGCATCATGAGGTGTGCAAACAATTGGTTCTCCTCTAATATTAAATGAGGTATTAATTAAAATTGGAACTCCGCTGAGTTTACCAAATTCTTTGATGGTATCATAATAAAGATGGTTTTGTTTTCTTCGTATTGTTTGTAATCTTCCTGATCCATCAACGTGAGTAACTGATGGGATTAATTTATGCCATTTTTTAAAAACTGGATAAACCATTAACATATAATCTGTGGGTTCGGGTACTGGTTTATCACAATCAAAATAAGTTAGCGCATCATCTTCGCAAACAACTGGCGCAAATGGTCTGAATTTTTCACGATGTTTTACTTTGCTATTAAGTAATTCCTTTGCTTCAGGGTTACAAGGATTTGCTAAAATGCTTCTGGAGCCTAATGCTCTTGGACCCCATTCCATCCCGTATTGAAACCAACCAACTACGTTATTTTTTGAAATGAGTTTTGCAGTTGTTTTAACAAGTTCCAAATCATTTTTAAATTTAGAATATATAATTTTATTTTTTTTCAAATATTTTTCTACGTCTTGTGTTGAAAATGAAGGCCCTAAATATGCATTAGTTAAAGTATAAGTTCGAGAATTTCCAAAAATTGTGTTGTAAATGTATGTTGCAACACCTATACTGGTCCCCCCATCTGAAGCATTAGGTTGAATCCATATTTTTTTGAAGGGGGTATTTCTTAATATTTTTCCATTATACACGCTATTTAACGCAACTCCTCCACCCATAACTAAATTATCACATTTAGTAACTTTATGCAGGTGATTTAACATATTTGTTAGTATGTCTTCAGTTATTAATTGCACTCCTGCTGCAAGATTCATGTATCTCGGAGTCATTTGAGCATCTCTTTGTTCGATTGGGCCGCCAAGAAGATTACATAATTTTTTTGAGGGCATTTTGTCTGCATGTTGAAACACAAAATAGCTCATATCAAATCTGAAACTGCCATCTTGTTTGATGTCAACCACTTTTAATAATTTTTTATAAAATTGATTTGTTTTGCGATTCATGTCTCCATAGGGTGCTAAACCCATAACTTTGTATTCTGAATTATTGACGCTAAATCCCATATACGCGGTAATTGTTGAGTAAAGTAATCCTACTGAATGAGGAAATCTAAGTTCTTTTAATAATTCAATATTATTTTCGTTTCCTTCGCCATATGTGGTTGTAGTCCATTCCCCTACGCCATCAACTGTTAGTATTGCTGCTTTTTTAAATGGACTAACTAAGAATGAACTTGCTGCATGCGCAAGATGATGTTCAATAAACAAAACGTCTTTTTTATATTTTAAATCTTTTCTTATTTTTTTCATTATTCTTAATTTTTGATTTATCCATGAAGGCATAGAACTTAAGAATGTTTTCAAACTTTTAGGAAATCCCTGTAGGTGTTGGTATAGTACTCTTTCAAATTTTAAAAAGGGTTTTTCATAAAAACCTAAATGTGCCACATCATTTATTGAAATTTTTTGACTTTTAAGGCAGTAATTTATTGCATTTATTGGAAATGACGTATCATGTTTTTTTCTAGTAAATCTTTCTTCTTCTGCAGCAGCCACAATTTTTCCATTTTTCATCAATGCAGCAGATGAATCGTGATAATAACAACTTATTCCTAATACATACATGTTTCTCGCCTTTTTATTATTGTTTATTATTTTTTTTGGGTTGATTATTTAATTTTTAATAAGTTAAGTATGATTGCTTTTTGCATGTGTAGTCTATTTTCTGCTTGGTCAAAAACAACGCTTTGGAGTCCATCAATTACTTCTGCAGTTTGTTCCATCCCTCTCATTGCAGGTAAACAATTCATAAAAATTACATCTTCTTTTGCAAGTTGTAATAATTCATTATTTACTTGATATGGAATTAAAATTTTAAATCTTTTTTCTTTTTCTTCATCTTTTATGTGATATGACATCCAAGAATCAGTATAAATAATATCTGCATTTTTTACTGCTTGTTTCGGATCATTATTAACTTCAATTGTCGAACCGGTTATTTGTGCCATATTTTTAGATTTGTCTAGCACTTCCGGCAAAGGTGAGAACCCTTCTTCAGACGGACAACTTACTGTGATATTGATTCCTGCTGCAGCACAACCAAATAAAAGTGAATGGGTAACATTATTGTTAGCATCACCCAGATACGTCAATTTTAGTCCATTAAGTTGACATTTTTTTTCGGTTATAGTTAACAAATCAGATAATATTTGACATGGGTGTGAAAAATTAGTTAAAGCATTAATTATGGGGATTGACGAATTTTTTGCTAATTGGGTTATATTTTCATGTTTAAATAATCTTGCCATTATTATTTCAACATAGCGAGAAGCAGTTTTTGCAGTATCTGCGATACATTCTTTTTTGCCCATTGGGGAGGTGGATAAATCATAATAAATTGCATGTCCTCCCATCTGAGTCATTCCAGTTTCAAAACTAACTCTTGTTCGTAAACTTGGTTTTTCAAATATCATTAAAAGTGTTTTTTTATTTAATTTTGAATTATATTTTTCAGGATTTTGTTTTATGTCTAACGCAAGATCAATAAGTTCTTTTATTTTATTTTTAGTTAAATTGCGTAAGTCTAACAAATCTTCTTTCATATTTATACCTCATTAAATTAGAATTGTCTATAATATGTTTCCATTTTATTTTTTTTCAAATTAAGTGCAGTCCAATAACTTTCTCTTTTTTTAGATATTTTTGTTTGAAGAAATTTTTTTTTGAATAATTTAGCAATAATAGAAGTTATTCCAACACCTATAAAATATACTATTGTTAAAAGAACTGTATTAACTATTATGCTGATTGTTTGTCCGAAAAGGTTCATTCCGTTTTTAATTCCTTTTAATAGTTTATTTCTGTTCATTTTAACTTGTTTATTAATTTAATATTTGTTTAAGTCCAAAACCAATGCCGACTATTGTGACCGTTATAATTAAAACATCAATATAGTTCCAGTTAGAATGGTTGCTTGTTAAATTTAAAATAAAAAATAAAATAGTTGTAAATATCATAAAAGAAAGTAAAAAACCAAGTTTTTCTCCAAATAATTCTATTTTTTCTTTTTTATACATTATTTTTTTTTGAAATGTCAAACTTTATATTGTTTTCTATGTGGTTTTTAAACTAGTTATTTTTTTAATAAATAAAGTTAATTTTTCAGAAAGTTTTTTAAAACAATCTTGCTTTTATTATGGTATTATCATATTAATCAATTTAAATAGTTAATAATAATTTAATATGTAAAAGAGGTGATTTCATGTTTAAAACAGCTCCGTTATCAAGTGGATTTTTTTTAGCAGCAATTCTTGGGATTGTAATTACTATTGTATACTCTGTTGGTGGAAAAATTAGTCCCACTTGGAGTTTTGCATTAGGTCTAGTTTTTGTTCTTATGTTTATTGCAGCATTAATTTCTGCAACACACACTCCTGTTGATATTCAAGATGCAGCAGAAGAATCAGTGATGGCAAGAGAAAAACGTGCTGAAAAAAATACAGTTTTGACTCCCGCACCAAAGATTAAACGGAAATAATATTAAAAGTATTATTTTTAAATTTTTATTTTCTTAAATTAATTATTAACAAATTATTTAATTTCGTTTAAGTTTTTTTTCTGGTTTTTTAAAAATCAAAGTTTAGAATTTCTTTTTATCTTCTTTTACTGCAGTTGGACTTGATCCTCCATGCCAAGTAAATCTAGGTCTAACTTTTATTGGAAATAGTTTTTCATTGGTATCATCAAAGATAAGCGCACTTCCTTTTAGTCTTGGTAAATTATCTAATTCTTGGGCAAGTCCCGTTCGCATATAACTTTGCATGAGTTTTCCAAGTGCATCAGTATCAAGTCTTGCAGTAATTCGATGAGATAATACTGTATCGCTTTGAGTCATTACATCTGTATGTATTTTTCCTGGTTGTTGAGTTGCAAGAATTAAACTAATTCCTGGTTGTCTTCCTTCTCGCATAATTATGACTAGGGGATCTGTTGCAGGGTTTTTATCTGCCGGATCAATTGGTAAAAATTCGTGTGCTTCGTCAATAACTAACCAAACAAGTGGCATATCTTGTTTCATTTTTTTGTCAGAAGTAAAAAAGTCAACTTCCGATTTGATTTCATCATATTCTTCTTGTTTACGTTGAACCATTCGTTGAATAAACATTTTTTTTGCAATTATTCCTACAATCAAATGTTTTATTTTCCACCCGCCGGGAAGTGTTGCATAACAACTTACGTCGAGGATGGTAATTTGGCCTCCTTTTGTCAGTTCACTTAACTCAGTTCCATGTGTATCAAACAGTCCCCAACTTTCAGTACTCATTAGTCTATTTTCTAATGAATCTTTTATTTGTTGTTCACTTCTATCATCTGATTGGACTGCATCAATTAAATCTTGTATGCTATAATCTTCCCCTTTTAATTTTTTTAGTTGGTGTGTGACTCTTCCAAGTAAAATTCCCATTGGATCATTTTCGCTAATCCCAAATGTCATGCACCAATCACTTCCATCAAGAGTTGATGGTTTTAAACTAAATGGTACATCTGTGGGAATCCCTTTTTCTTTATATATTTTGTAATAATCTTTTGGAGTAAATATTACTATATCTAATGTATGTGGTTTGAGCCCCCATTCTTCTAACAAATCAGTTTCGTGTTTGTTGGCATACTTCATGGTCCAATAAACGCCCATTGTGTCAAGAAAAATAAAGTTAAGATTTTGACGCACATCTTGGGGCATATCTGCAACTCCTTCGGCAATTACTCCCATAGTATATGATTTACCGCCGCCTCTTTTACCGCATATGAATACGACGTGAGCTCCTGCAACATCTAAATAGACAGGATTTGAAAGTGCCGTAACGCGACCCATTTTGATATATTGTTTGCCTAAGAATACTGTTCCTTTTAAACCAAATTTTTCATGGTCTTTTTTACTTCTACCTATTACTATATCTCTACTCATAATGGTTATTTAAATGAAGTGTTGATTTAAATCTTTTGGATGACTTGCGAGTGACGATTCACAGGGAGTAAATTTTATATATGATTTTCATTTCAATTTTAATTAGTTTAACCTATTTTTTATTGGTGAGTAAAAAATGGATATAATTGAGTTGTCAAATGTGCCTGAATTGTCAAATAAATGCACATAATGCGTATTTGAAAAACAAAAGTGTTATTATTTGATATTAAACTTATTTTGGCATTAAAAATTAATTATTATGACGCGGAGGGAATTTAAGGTGAGCAAAGAAAAACATTCTAAAAAACATTCAGACCACAAAGAAAAGTCTGAACATAAATCTAGTTCAAAGTCTAAATCCAAGCATTTATCTAAGCATGGGTGGAAGTATGCAGTAGGAATTGTGATTTTAGTTATTCTTTTTGCAGCAGTAATTTATACATTTTCAACAAATGATATTGTAAAACCGTCTGAAGGAGATGCTTCAGTTGCGGCAATGGTTAATGGTGAAGAAATTTCTATGGATTATATCCATATGTTATATGATAGAATTCCTGAATCATACAGGCCATTTATTACTAAATCTACAATTTTAAATCAAACAATCAATAAAGTAATATTATTACAAGAAGCAAGTAAACTTGGTTTATCAGTTGACGAAACTGAAGTTGATGAAGCAATAACAACTGCGCTTGCAGGTTTAGGCGAAACAAAAGAAGATTTTGAAGCAAGACTTGCAGAAGAAAATTTATCATTTGATTTTTTTAAATCTGAGTATAAAAAAGATTTAATTATCAATAAGTTATTTGAAGAAACAATTTTCCGTAATATTCAAGTATCTGATGAAGACGCAAAAGCTGAGTTTGATGCAACAATTCATGCAAGGCACATTTTACTTGAAACTGAAGAGGATGCACTAGCAGTTATTGCTGAGCTTGAGGGTATTGAGTATTATTCTGAGTTTGAGAAAAAGTTCATAGAGCTTGCAAAGACAAAGTCAACTGGTCCTTCAGGTCCTAATGGTGGAGATTTAGGTGAGTTTGGCAAGGGAGTTATGGTTCCGGAGTTCGAAACTGCAGTATTTGGTTTAGATGTTGGAGAATATTCTACCCAGCCTGTTAAAACTCAATTCGGGTATCATGTTGTTTTTAGAGTTCCTAAAGATTCTTCTTTTGAAGATGTTAGTGAAAGTCTAAAAGAAAGTCTTGCTGCAAAGAAAAAAGATGAAGTTCTTCCTGCGTTTATTAATCAAGTTGCAGGGGAAGCAGATGTTCAAATTTTCTTTGAAGAAGAAGTTCAACCGATTCAGCCAGAAATTGAATTAGAAATGCAATAAGTTGCATTAATTTTTTTCTTTTTTTAATTTTTATTTATCATAATTAGTTTTAAAGCATTATCATTATTATTTTTATTTCAGATATTCTAATTAGATATCATATCTAACCAAACATTTTATAAAACCTTTTTCATCACAACTTATTATGGCTGATGAAAATCCGCGCAAGGATGTGGTTGAAACACAATTACAAAAATCGAATCTTTTAGATTCGTATGAAATATCTTCACTTACTTTGCATTTCTTAGTAAAAGAGTTGCAAGATTTAGTTGATTCTAAACTTGATCAAGTTTATCAAGAAAGATCTAAAGACAAACATGATTTTTTATTTAGGTTCCATTCAGCAAAACTTGGTAAAACGTTTCTTAGGGTAATTCCAAATCAAATTATTTATTTTGCATCACATAAGTTTGATGCTCCCGAGTCACCTCCTGGTTTTTGCACTTATTTAAGAAAAAAACTAAAAAATGCAAGAGTGAGATCTATACGACAATTAGATTTTGAAAGAATCGTGGAGTTTACATTTGAGGTTAAACAAAAAGAAGAAATTAAAACTTTTTTTCTTGTTTTTGAATTATTTGGAGGGGGTAATGTTTTATTGCTAGATGGAGAAAAGATCATTCTTTCAGCAATTTCGTATCATACTTTTAAGGATAGGGCAATTAGGCCTAAAAATCCCTATTTATTTCCTAAAAAAGAATATGATGTTCTAAATATGACTGTCGAGGATTTAAATGATTGTTTAAAAAATTCTAAAAAAGAAAATTTAGTAAAATCTTTAGCAATTGATCTTGGTTTTGGGGGAGTGTATTCAGAAGAATTATGCATTTCTGCAAATTTAGATAAAAATTGCGAATCAAAAAATATTTCAAAAGTTAAAATCAAAAAATTATTTGAATCATTGCAAAAATTATTAAGTTCTAATTTAGCACCTGAACTAATAATTAATACAGAAAAAAAGAATCACAAAGATATAGTTCCATTTAAACTTCAAAAATATGCAAATTTTCAATCACAAAGTTTTAAGTCACTTCACGAAGCATTTGATTTTATTTTTACGACATCTAAAGCAACAGCGCATAAAGAAACGGAAAAAAAAGTTATAAAAAACAAATTAAGTAAACTTCAAGTAGTTGTTGATAAACAAACTGAGCACATAGTTAAACTTGAAAAAAAAGAACAAGAACAACAACAAAAAGGGGAATTAGTTTATGAAAATTACCAATTAATTGATTCAATTCTTAATCAAATAAAAAAAGCACGTGAAACTTTAAGTTGGAAAGAGATCAAAACAAAATTAAAAAATCATAAAATTATTAAACAAGTAGATGAAAAAAAAGGAGAGTTAGTGATTGAGTTATGAAGTTATAGTTTAGATTATAACTTCGTGTTGGAGTATATAAAATGGTGCTGTATGCAGTAATTCTTGCAGGGGGAGTTGGATCGAGATTTTGGCCGTTATCTAGAAAAAATTTACCCAAACAATGTTTAAATATTGTAGGGGATCAATCTCTCATTCAAAATACTGTGAATATTCTAAATCCACTTATTTCCAAAAATAATTTTTATATTAGTACTGTGGATGTTTTATCTTCTATTTTAAAAGAACAAGTGCCGTTTGCAAATTTATTAATTGAACCCAGTCCTAAAAATACTGCTGCATGTATTGGATTTGCTGCAATTTATTTGTTAAATAAAGATCCTGAAGCAACACTTTTAATTGAAACTGCAGATCATTATTATGAAAAACCAGCTGAATATTTGAATCATTTGAATGATGCAATTGAGTTAACGAAAAAAAATAAAGTTGTACTTTTAGGTATTAAACCGACATTTCCTGCAACGGGATTTGGATACATCGAAAAAGAAAATTATTTATCTATAGAACCAAATTCAAATTCGTCCGTGTTTTCAATAAAACGGTTTGTAGAAAAACCTAATGAAAATACTGCACGATCATATTTAAATTCGGGTAATTATTTGTGGAATAGTGGTATTTTTATTTCACGTGCAGATGTGCTTTTAGAGGAATTCAAAAAATATTTGCCTATGCACTATGAACAGTTATTAAAAATAAAATCTGCTTTAGAAAGTTGCGATGATGAGAAAATAAATGAATCAATAAAACAAGCATTTGAATCTTTTGAAAAAATTTCTATCGATTATGGGATTATGGAAAAATCAAATAATCTTTTGGTATTAGAAGGTAACTTTCCTTGGGATGATGTGGGAAGTTGGAATTCAATAGGGCGAATAAATGTTCCTGATGGGGTGGGCAATGTAGCCTTGTCTGAATATTTAAGTCTGAATTCTAAAAATAATATAATATATTCGACTGAAAAAAAACTCATAACTTCAATTGGGGTGTCTGATATGATTATTGTTGAAACAAAAGATTCTATTCTTGTTTGCACAAAAAAAGAAGCTGAAAAAATAAAAGAATTAACAAATTTATTAAAAGAGAATAATAATAATCACTTGTTATAATATTTTTAAAATTATTTCGATTTTAACCTTGCTTCTTCCGGTTTTTTCTATTGAAAATTAATAAGCTAGGTCTGAATATGGTAACATATTAATTTTTGAGGTGAAATTATGGTTTTAACAACAAAAAAAGAAGCTCAGCTTAAGAGAATGCCAATTATTGAAAGCAAGCTTAGAAAAAGTAAGGATGGTAAGTATATGGTGCATCAAACAGTTATAACTAGCATTCGTCCAACAGATTATTATGATTCTATAATCTCTGGGCCTGTTGAGGAAGATGCGTTAGAAGTTGCTGAAGAATCGGTTGAATAATTTAGTTTTTTTACAAACTGGGCAGGTCATGTCCTGTTTTTTTTTATTTTCACTTATTAATAATTCCAATTATTATTTCATTAGCATAAGGATATTTTGAGTTGTATTTAATATATTTTAAATTTTTTAAATCAATTTCTTTCCAATTATTATTTTTTGAAACTCGTTTAAGAAAAAAACATTTGGAAAATATTTTTTCTTTATTTTTAATTTTTCGATCTATCAATGGATGATATCCTAAAGGTAATGTGACAATCAATGTTCCGTTGTTAGAAAGTTGTTTTTTAAGATTGTTTATGGCTAAAAATGTCTTTTGAGTATCTTTTGGTTTTTCATCCCACCCCACGTGTTCTAATGTGGATATACTAATTATTAAATCATATTTTTTATTTGACTTAAATGTTAAAACATCTTCATTAATCACATTGGTGTATTTTTCGTATTTATCTAAGATGTCATGCTTTGTATGGATGTATGTGGATAATACATTTCCAACTTCCAATATTTTTTTGTTTTTATATTTGTTTAAAAAATTTATTATTATCGGAAGTTCCACAACTCTTTCTCCATTCCAAGTTAATGAATGTATAAAATATCTATATTTTTTATTTTGGAAAATAAAAAATTTATTTTTTTTTAATAATTTGCTCAGCACGTATTTAATGATATTTAGGCTGCCTAATGCTGTATAATGCATTACATAAAAAAAACCTTTTTCACGAATTACTTCATTTATTCGAGTTAGTATACTTTTATTCATTTTTTACTAAGTTTATTTTATGTTTGTAAATATAAAAAAGAAAAGGAGAACGGCTTTCTATGGTTCCCAATCAAAGATCAGTACAACATAAAACGTGGGCTTGCTTGACTTCCGAGTTCGAGATGGGATCGGGTAGGACCAAGCCGCTATGGCCGTTCAAAGTATGGAAATTATGTCTTATTTATAAATGTTTTGATGTCTTTTTAATTGAAACTCAGCATAAGTTAAATTAGTTAACAAATATGGCCATAAATAAAAATCTAATTTTGAAGAAAATCTTTGATTTAGGTGCTATTAATCCTGATTTAAATGTTCCTTTGCAAGAATAATGCCAAAATAGTTTTCAAACATGATGTCTGGCACAGGTGCATTTTTGTTTTAAACTGTATGAGTATTTTTTAATTTATGTATTAAACATGTTACTTGCTTTTGATATGTCCATTATCTCATCTATTTCACACCATGCGACATTTTTGATGATCAACGCATGATGAATAAGTTTTTGTTTTTTTAAACTATTCAATATTGCGCCATGATGATAATCATCAGTTCCATTTTCCAACATTTCCTCAATTTCAGTTAAAAAAATTTTTGAACCGTCTTTCGAAAATTTATGAATTCCCATGGTATACCCTTCAGGATTTTTTATTTTTTTTCCAAAATCAACTAAAACATTATTTTTTATTCGAACTTTCATGCTATCTTCTGGGATTGGTTTTGTGGTATCAATAACTGAAAAATTGTTAAGATTTGAGTTTAAAACTGTTTTTAAAATAATTTTATCAAATATGATGTCTCCATTAATTAATATAAATTTCTTTCCGTAAAGATGCGGTTTACATAACCAGACACTAAAAAGATTGTTTAGTTTGTTATAAAATGGGTTGTGAATATAATTTATTTTTAATTCACTGAATCTATCACCTATATTTTTTTTAATTTGCTCTTTTTTATAACCTACGACAATATGGACATTTTTTACGTTAAAAAAAACTAGTTGTTCTAAAACTCTTTCCAATAGATTTTTTTGATGAATTTGCACGAGGGGTTTCGGAATTACATCTGTTATGGGTTTTAATCTTCTACCTCTTCCTGCACAAATTATTAACGCGTCCATATTATTTTAATTAATAATGTTTTTTAATTTATTTTGAAATAACTATTTTAGTATATAAATTTTTACTTTTTAGGGGTTAGAATCCATTTTATATTGCGTATATAGGTGGCAAGTTTAAAACATAATTATTGTAATTATAAAATTAAATTCAAAAATTTTCTTCTCCAACTACATCCGTAACTTTTATATATTTAATGTAATAAATTATTTTTTATGCGATGTAAAAATTATAAAATGTTAGGTGAGTATAAAAAATGATGAAAGCAATTATTTTGGCTGCGGGTCAAGGAAAACGATTATTGCCATTAACAAATGAACTTCCTAAATGTTTGTTAGAGGTTAAAGAAAAATCATTAATAGAAATAATTTTGGATAGGGTTAGTTACGCAGGAATCAAAGATGTAATTATTGTTATAGGTTTTGGTCAAAGTAAAATTATTGATAAATTTGGCACAGTTTATAAGGGAATGGATATTGAATATATATATAATCCAATTTATGCAAAAACAAATTGTATATATTCATTGTGGCTAGCTAGAGAACAACTGATTGATGGTGGCATAATAATTAATGGCGATACTATATTTAATGAAAACATATTAAAAAGTCTTTTGAGTACAAAACATAAAAATGCAGCAGTAGTAGATATGAATAGTACTCGGCTTGATGAAGATGCAATGAAAGTAACCATAAAAAATAATTGCATAAGTGAAATTTCTAAAAATATTCCATTTGAAACCTCTCAAGGTCATGCAATTGGAGTTTATAAATTTTCAAAAGAGGGCATGGCAGAATATTTTAAAGAAATTGAAACTCTGGTTAATTCTAACATCACAAATATAAACCATTTAGTACCTTTGAATAATTTTGTGAATAAATATGATTTAAACATAGTAAGCACTAATGGTTTAAGCTGGACTGAAATAGATAGACTTCTTGATTTTAAAAAAGCGCAAAGAACATTTGAATTAATCGAACAAGAAGAAGAAAATATTAGGCTTATTGAAGAAGCTTATAAAAACGTTCCTATAAAAGAAATTCTTATTAGGAGATCCATACGTATGTTCAAAGAAAATGATTATATAAATAAACAACAGATCATGACCTTGCTTGAAGCTGCAAGGTGGGCGCCATCTGCAAAGAACATTCAAGCGTTAGAATTTATTATTATAGATGATATTGATATTAAAGAAAAACTATCAGTATATTGTCAACAAATACAACCCAAAGTATGTCCTACCTCCATTCTTGTTATCGGAGATTTGGAATTGGCGGGAAGGGTAGGGGAAATTTCTACTCATTCATGCACGACAAAAGAAAGAGGACAAAATATGTTTATATATATGGATGCAGCAGCAGCAATACAGAATATGTTATTAACTGCCACAGCATTAAATATTGATTCTTTATGGATAAGTAGTTTTAATGATAAAAAAATTATAGATTTATTTAATTTGCATAGTAATTGGGTGCCTCTCGCGCTTATTTGTTTAGGACATAGAACTAAACCTCCATTCAATCCACCTAAACGATCAATTTCTGAAAGAATATACCTTAATAAATTTGAAGAAAGAAATAAAGATTTTTCATATTTAGAAATTTGTAAAAAAATCAATGAAGAAAATGGGGAGTATATTGATGCCAAAAATATTTAAGCTAATTAATTGTGATTAAATATTATGATGTTAAATTAAAACTGGATCAAAATATTAATACCAATAGATTGAAATTTAGTTTAAGAATTTTTTTATATTTTTAACTTATCTATATTAAACTTCGGTGATTCATTTTGAATAAATACTATTATTAATATTTTTATCTTCGTTTTATAATTTAATTGAATGCTTATTTAAATTTGAGATTCACTGTATTTACTTTTTAAATATTTTTTTTAAAAATATTGATGTTAGGTTAGCATATTTGATGAGGTTACATTTTTTCCAGGGGCAAAATATTTAAATAACTGATAATTTCTCTTAATAAAATGAAGTTTATTGAAATTGTTTGTGTGGGACATAATGGGTTGGAAGATTCAACTAAATCTAGATTGAAAGAAGGTTTAATTTCTCGTAATTTTATTAACGAATCGTACTTATGCGATTTAATTATTATTTCTCATATAAAAATTCCAAAATATCTTCTTGCAAAACTTAATCCTGAAATAAGAATTATTGAAATGATGTCTAAGTTTCAGCAGTGGCTTCATTTAGTCAAAAATAGGCATGCAGTTATTTATGCGCATTCAACACATTGGCCTGCGTTATTATCAAGCTTTTTTGGTATGCAAGTTATTTTAGCACCTAATTTAACTAGAATCCCAAAATCCTGGAGCAGGCGTTTAATCCTAACTTATTTATTTAATAGATTTGATTATATTCATGCAGTATCTAATGAAGAAAAATTTTTACTAAAAAAATTAGAAATTAACCCCAATAAAATTAAATTAATTCCATTAATCAAAGGAAAAAGTAACAAATCTTTACCGTCTGAGTTATTAAAAATTTTAAATGAGTGGTAAGAATGGTAGAAAAATTATCTGTATTAAAAAAAATTACTAAAAAAAAACATGGGCCTTATGATAAAGCGCCGTTAGATGTTCTTTTGATTTATATGCCTATTGCAGATTATTTTACTAAACTTTTTTTACATTTAAGATTTAGTGCTAATTTCGTTACTTTTTTAATGTTAATTTTATCTGCGGTTGCAGGCATTCTTTTTGCATTTCCATCACACAAAAACTGGATTTTAGGTGCAATTTGTATTCAATTTTTTTTTATGTTTGATAATGTTGATGGCAATATAGCAAGATATAGGAATACTTGTTCCAAATCAGGACATTTTTTGGATTTAATTCATCATGTAACTGCATTTCCTTTAATTTTTATTGGATTGGGGGTGGGTTTATGGGTTAAAACTGGATCTATTTTTTTTTTATATTTAGGTTTTTCAAATAGTTTTTTTTTCCATGTTCAACAAGGAACTCGTGCAGCATACAAAGAAATTTTAAAATTAGATGAGTCAAACTGCAATCAGTTGTTAAGAACAAAGTCTAAGTTCATTCGTATTTTAAAACACTTAACATTTGGAGACTATTTTACTGTTATGGGTGGTTTAATTTTAGTTGGTGCCTTATTAAATACTCTTAGTTGGTTTCACATTATTTTAGGTGTATTGCTCCCTATTAGGTGGGTGATTAGTTCAAGCATATTATGCAATTTATTAAAAAAAGTAAACTGAGGTGTTGAGATATGAAAATTAATCCATTTTGTTTAAGTTCTTTTTTAACTTTTAGACATGTAGTTAAAACTGATGAATTTTGGACTAAAAATATTAAACCTAATTTTTTTAATTTTAACTCTGCAAATAATAAAATTGCTGTTAAGACTTCTGAAGACATTTTAACTGCGCTTAAGAAAATTATTTCAGAGAATATTGCTCCTGACACAGGCATTCTTCTTAGCGGAGGAATTGATTCTGCAATTTTAGCTAAATTGGTGCCTAAAACAGTGAAAGCGTACACTATTAAATTTATTGCGGAGAATGCCATAGATGAAATTGAATTAGCAACAAAATATGCGAAAGAATGCGGGTTAAATCACAAAATAATTGAAGTTACTAAAGAGGATTATTTTGGTTCAAGATTAACTAGGCTAATGTTAAACAAAGTGGCTCCGTTAACGGGAGTTGAAGTTGCATTATTCAAAGCATCCTCTGAAGCTAAAAAAGATGGCGTGAAAACGTTAATTGTGGGTTGTTCTGCGGACGGCTTATTTGGTGGATTAGATAAAATGTTATCTAGGGATTGGAAAACTAAAGAATTTCAAGATTGGTTTACTTTTGTAGATCCTAAAAAAGTTCTTAAAAATTCAGTTGACTTATCTAATTTTTTTACAAACTGCGCTACAAATGGAAATTTTGATGCTCAAGAATTTATTAAACAAATTTTCGGAAAAGATACCACTTTAGCATTTCAAAATGGTATTACTTCTGCAGGAGTTGATATTTTTGCACCGTATGCACATTTAAATCTGGGGATTGAATTAGATTTATCTAGAATTCGTGCAGGAGAAAGTAAATATTTGATACGGGAAGTATTCAAGACATTGTATCCTGGTTGGGAAATTCCAGAAAAGATTGCTTTTGCAAGACCTATGGATCAATGGTTAAAAGACTGGAAAGGACCAACGCGTCCAGAGTTTAGAACTGATTTTGATATTAATAAATTTAGTGGAAAAGAAAAATGGTTGATGTTTTGTTTGGAAAAATTTCTTGATTTAATTGATCAAGGATTTTTTGATATTTTAGAAACTACTGAAATGACTAATCCAGAAAAATTTTAAAAAACTAGTTTGGCCAGGGGATTCGTACAAAAGTTTTTTTTAGATTAAATAAATTAAACAAATTAAAAACCTTCAAAATTTGTAATACTTCAAATATTACAATAATTAAGGGTAATTTTGGGATAGGTAAATGACAAGAATGTGTTCATCTATTATAGTGAAAAAGAAGATTAGTTAGGAACTGTCAGTTTGTTGATTTGGTCGTTCCTCAGGAGAATATGGCTAAATATGAAGCTTGGACCAAATTAAAATTTGGTGTGATGTTTGTTGGTGATGATTGGCATGGCACAGATAAATGGGATAAAATTGAAGAACAGCTTAAAAAAGAAGGAGTTAAAATAATTTATTTTCCATATACTAAGCGAATATCTTCTACAAAAATTAATAATTTACTTTTAGAAGAGCGTCAAAAATTAAGTGAAACGCATAAAATTCAGTCTGAAGAATTAAGTTTGTTAAAAGAGGAAAATAAATTTTTAAAGACTAAATTAGGCATGGTTAAATCAGACTTATCTGGTAACTCAAATGAAAAAACAGAAAATTAAACTTTTAATTATTAATCCTTCTGTTAGAGAGTATCGCGTTGGTTTTTATGATCGACTACATAAATCATTTCAGACTAAATTCATTTTTACTCATTCTGATTATTGGATTGAAAAAGAATTTAAAGAAATGAAAAATTGGAATTATAAAATTTTAAAAGAGATTCCTTTTGTAGGCTACAGTAGAGGTTTTTCACCCAAATTAATTATTCATTTATTATTTGACGATTATGATGTTGTTGTTAATCAACATTTTTTAACTTTTGCTGCGCATTTTGGTTTTTTAATAGTTAAGCTAAGAAGGAAGAAATGGATCTCTTGGGAAGAAACGTGGTTATATCCCACAACTTTTTTAAGTAAATTAACAAAATGGTATAGTTTATTGACGTTAAAAAAATCAGATGTGTGTGTTGCTGCAGGTGCTAAATCAAAAAGTTTTTTAATTAAATCGGGAGTCAATCCTGCTCATATTTTTATTGCACCTAACTCAGCTATTGATTTAAGTAAATTAATTGATAATAAAACGGTTCAAAAAATAAAAACTAGATTTAAACTTAAACAGGGATTTACTTTTATTTTTGTCGGCAGGATTTCTGAGGAGAAAGGGATTCCAAATTTGATAAATGCATTTAATAAATTAAGCAAAAAAGACTATTTGGTAAAGCTTATTATTGTTGGTTATTATGATTCACCAGGTAAAAATTATTACAAAAAGTGCAGAAAATTAAGCAAGCATAACTCTAGAATTTTTTTTGTAGGAAAAAAAACTGGATCTGATTTAGCAAATTACTTGGCTGCTGCAGATATTAAAATAGTCCCATCCATCTTTATGTTTAATAAAGCAGATTGTACTGAATCGTGGGGCATGGTTGTTAATGAAGCCATGTCTTGTGGGAATGCAGTTATTGCTTCAAACGCAGTAGGTTCTGCAGGAGATTTAGTAAAAGAAGGAGTGAATGGATTTATTTTTAAACAAAAAAATGAAATAGATCTTTTAGATAAAATGGAAACTATTTTAAAGCAAGACGTTAAAAAAATGGGGGTCAAAAGCAAAAAAATAATTCAAACTCAATTTAATTATGATAACATGCTGAAAATATTTAAAAAAGCAATATTGGTGGCCATTAAAAAATGATAGTTACAATTCATCAGCCTGAACATTTACCTTATTTTGGATTTTTAGATAAAGTTAACAAGGCAGATGTTTTTGTGATTTTAGATGATGTACAATTTAAAAAAAATAATTTTCAAAATAGAAATCAAATTCTTACTCCTCATGGAGTGAAATGGTTAAGTGTTCCTGTTGAAATAAAACATGTGTGTGATAAAAATATTAATGCAAGAAAAATTGTAGGTAATTGGAAACAAGATTATCGAAATAAATTAATTGATGCATATAAAAATCATCCCTTCTTTGATGAAACCCTCCTATGGATTGATGAAGTGCTTGCTATAAATAGTGATAATCTTATAGATTATAATTTAAGTTTTATTAAACACATATTCAAACTACTTGAAATATCTCCTAAAATAGTTTTTTCATCTGAACTTAAAATAACTTCTTCAAAATCTCAACGAATTTTAGATATTTGTAAAAAAATGAGCGCTACTGATTATTTAGCAGGACAAGGGGCTATTGATTATTTGGATGTTAATATATTTGATAATATAAACATTATAAAACATAAATTTATTCATCCCGAATATGTTCAATTTAATTGTGATAAATTCATACCTTATATGTCTTCAATAGATTTTTTTATGAACATAGGTAAAAATAACTTTAAACAGCTGTTACACTCATTAAAATCAAATTCAGTGTAAAAAATAATATATTTTTTTAACAATATGTGTTATGATATTCTATATTAGTAAGATTTAAATATTATTTAAATAGCCTATTATTTTAATAAAGTATTACATCAAATTTTAAGCAAGTTATTATGGTTATGTTAATATTTGATGATAACTATAGGTTGTAAAAATGAAAGATAAAAAAATTGATTACTTATTTGTGTATCCTAAACCAACAACTGATTCGCCTAATAAACAAGTTCCGTTGTCTATAATTTATCCTGGAAATTATTTTATGAGTAAAGGGTTTAATGTTGAATTTCATGATTGTAGGTTTGAAAATGAATCAGATTTATTCAAAAAAGCTAAAAATTCAAAAATATTTGCAGTTAGTGCTATGACTGGATTTCAATGCGGGGAAGCTGCTCGTTTGATGAAACTTGCTAAAAAAATAAATCCTAAAATTAAAACTCTTTTAGGGGGTTATCATGCGACATTAAGAAAAGACGAAGTTTTAAAAGAACGGTTTGTGGATGATGTTGTTGTAGGTAGATTAGGTGAAGATTTATTTCCATTTAATGAAAAAACGAGGTATCTTTTTGAACAGACAGATTTTCAATGGTCGACATCAACCGGATGTTGGGGTAAATGTACTTTTTGTTGTCTGGAAAAAAAATGGAATCCAAAACCATTAGATGTTTTAGAAAAAGAACTTATTAAACTTCATAAAGAGTTAAGATTTAAACACATTACATTTATTGATCCCAATATTGGTGCAAATTACAAAAGAGTGGAAGAAATAGGTAAAATTTTAAAAAAATTAGGGGATATAACCTTTCATGCAAATATTCGTAATGATGCTCTAACAGAAAAAATGGTAAATGCTCTCGAAGGAGCCAATTGCATTTCTTTAGAAGTAGGGTGCGAATCGGGCGATGACCATATGCTTAAAAATATTATCAATAAAGGGCATGACAAAAAAATAATTTTAAGAACTGCTAGATTTTTAAGTAAAACAAATATAACTGCAATGTATAGTTTTATTGCGCATATGCCTTATGAAACGAAAAAAAGCTTAAATAAAACATTAGATTTAATTGATAAAATACAGAAAATAGATTCTAACGCACGAACATCAATTTATACTTATACTCCATTTCCCAATACTGAAATGTTTGATATGGCGGTTAAAGCAGGGTTTAAACCTCCGACTACTATGGTTGGCTGGAGTAAAATAGGGATGTCTTCAAACCCTCTTTATTGGATAGTTGGGTTGCAGTTTAGAAAAGATAATACTCGAAGGAATTTTCCCGGTATAACTCGTCTTAAAATTCTTCCTTTTGAAATATTGGCAGCAGGTTTATGGAAGTTTAGGGTTATTAATTGGTTTCCTAGTGAATTGGTTTCAAAAATTATAAAAAGGGCAGTTCATTATAAAAAAAGTAAGTGATAAAAATGAAAGTTTTAGCTATTGGAGCACACCCAGATGATATTGAACTAAGTATGGGGGGAACTATTGTTCATCATGTTCGTAAAGGCGATGACGTAATAGCTGCAATAGTGTCTAATGGTGAAAAAATTGGTAATACTTTAACACGTGTTGAGGAATGTAAGAAAGCACTTAAATTATTAGGAGTCAAGGAGATTCATTTTTTTGATTTACCAGATACAAAAATAAAAGAGGGTCCTGAAACAATACAAAAGGTCGAAAATGTTCTTGCATTACACAAAATAGACCGAGTGTATTCACATCACTTTTTAGATTCGCATCAAGATCATAGAAATACTTCTAAAGCAGTAATTTCTGCATGTAGAAATATTAATCAAGTTTTATTCTTTGAAACTCCTTCTTCTGAATTAGATTTCACTCCTAATTTTTTTATAGATATAACTCCATTTTTAGACATTAAAATAAAAGCGTTAAAAACTTATCAAAGTTTATTAAATGATAAAAAAAAAAATTACAGATATTTAGAGATAGATGCAATAGTTGGTGGTGCATTTTTTAGAGGATATCAAATAGGTGTAAAATATGCAGAAAGTTTCAAAGTGTTTAAATTTTTAGAATTTTAATTTATTATCTTTTTTATTATTTCGTTAATTTCTTTTAACGTGATTATTTTTAATAAAAATAATGTAATCACATATATTGGAATTGTTATTAATAAAATAATTATTAGTTCTTTCCAGAAAGTTAATACAATTTTTTTTCGTAACAAAGTTATTACTGACAAGAATATTATCCCGCATAATCCGGTTTTTATCCAGGAAATAATTGGTAATTTTATGTTAATTAATTGTTTCAATGCTAAAATACTTAAAATTAACATGATTATTTGGCTTATCGAGGTACTAATTGCCGCACCTACCACGCCTATTAATGGTATGAGTATTATATTTAAAATTATATTTAGTAATGCGACCCCTAAAACTATTTTGGCAATTATTTTTGGTTTCCCTATTCCCGAAACCATGCTAAAATTTACGTGTGTTATTGTAAAACAAGCAGTACCTATAACTAGAATTTTTAGAATATTTTGAGCTAAAATATATTTTTCACCAAATAATAAACTCAGCACTAAATCTGAAAAAGAAAAAATAATTAATGCAACTGGGACAATTACGATTAATAAAAATCTATGTAATAATTGTATTCCTGTAATTAATGTTCGTTTATTTTTTTTGGCACAAAGCTCAGATGTTAAGGGGAACACTATGCTTGATATTGAAGTGCCTAAATATAGTATTAAACTTGCTGC
Organism: Candidatus Woesearchaeota archaeon; assembly: GCA_018675335.1. NCBI lineage: Archaea > Nanobdellati > Candidatus Woesearchaeota > Candidatus Woesearchaeota archaeon. The sequence continues at coordinate 248,958 of JABGYH010000007.1, read as the reverse complement.
AGGTAGTGCAACATTGTATAATCCTACCTCTGTCAGTGTTTTAAAATGAGTTAATAACAGGGTATCAGTGTAATTTAATATTAAATAACCTGTAGTGCTTAGTAATAATGGAAATCCAAATAAAACTAATTTTTTAATAATTTGTGCGTCAAAGGTTAGTTTTGCTAAATTGATTTTGTAAAATGTAATTTTTAAAAACTTGGGTAAAAATAACATGCTAGTAATCAAAGATGAACAAAAGAAGCCCATTCCTGCTCCAAATGCGCCATATCCCAATTTAACAAAAATAAAAGTTAAAATTAAAAATAATATTGATTTAATAAGTGGAAATAATGCAAATAAAAATATTTTTTGAAAACTTTGGAACGTTACTATTATTATTGAATCTAAAGTTGATATTAAAAATGATAATGTTAGTATAATTACTAAACTCTTTGCAGCATAGTTATGAAAATATGAATTTGCAAGAAAATCTGAATAAAAAATAATTATTGATGTAATTATTGAAAACGAAATAAATTGAATTATTAATACGGACCATATTGAATTTTTTATTGATTGTTTTTGTTTATTGACTATAAATTCAGGAATATATTTAATTAGTGCAGGAATAAGCCCCAGACTTTTAAAAATACTAAAAAAAGAAATCAATGCTAATACTGCATAAAATAACCCATACATTTCAATAGAAAGATTTTTTGCAAGAAATATTCTTAATAAAAAACCAATTAACACTGCAATTAAAGATAATGTGAACACTGTCGAAGATCCAGTAATTGCTCTGCGTAAATAATTAGTCATTTTTTAAATTCAGGCTCATCAAATATTTTTGTTATAATTAAATTCCAATCCATCATCTGTTTCATTTTAGTATATGCATTTTCACCCATTTTAGTTGTATTTTTTTTAAACATAGTTAATATTGCTTCACTTAGTTTTTTTGGTGATTTTGGAGGAATTATAATCCCTGTTTTATTTTGATCAACAACTTCCGATAAACTACCCACATTAGTGGTAATGACTGGTTTTTTAAATGAGTAGGCTATGGGTATTATTCCTGATTGTGTTGCATCATCATAAGGTAAAACAACAAAACAACATTTTTGAAATATTGCTGCCACTTCTTCTTCGGGAATATATCTGTTTAAAACGGTAACATTTTTATTTATTTTTTTTGTTAAATATTTGGAGTATTGTTGAAAGTTTCCTTCGCCCGCAATTATTAAATTAACATCAGTTTTTTGTTTGATAACAAATTCCATTGACTTTAATAAATTATCGACCCCTTTATATTTAATTATTCTGCCAAAAAACAATATTGTATTTTTTTCTAATTTATTTTTATTTTGTTTCCATTTTGTAAAAAATTCATATGTTCCGTGGGGGACAACAATTATTTTTTTTGATTTGACCTTTAACGAAATTAAATCTTTTTTTTGTTTTTCTCCATGCACTATTAATTTTTTTGAATATTTAAAAAGTGACTTTTGGATAAGTATTGTAATTATGGACGTAATTCCTTTATTTTCTCCTGAATGTAATTTTACATCGTGAATTGTTGAATATTTTGTCTCTTTTTTTAAAAAAAGTAAATAAATTAAATAAAATGGGTGGATGTCCATGAATTGTAAAATATCTGGTTTTATCTTTTTTATGCATTTTATTAAATTTTTAATTTTTATTAAATTTAAAGAATTAATAATTGTTCCTATGATTGTTGGAGGCGCATTTATTTTTATTATTTTGACTGTTTTATTAAACATATCTTTGCGGCTATAGCTGGGTAAAACAACATAAACTTGATGGAGTTTAGATAATTCATTAGCGTATTGGCTAGTGTAATGTAACATTCCTCCTCTGCCATTGAGTCCAAATAAAATTATTTTTTTTTGTTTTTTTATGGCTGTATTTTTTTTTTTCATTGCAGTCCTCATTTTAAAATTTATTAGATAAAAGTTCAATAAATGTTTCTGTGGTTTTATTCCAATTAAAATTGGCAATAATATGTTTTTGCAATTTTTTTCCTTTTCGCACTGTTACATCAAGATTATCAATTGCTTGTTTTATTTTATTTCTTAATTGTTTTATATTTTTTGGTTTAATTAACCACCCCATTGTCGAATCCAAAATAATTTCATTTGTTCCTCCAACATCTGTAGCAATCACTGGTAATCCCATAGCGCCTGCTTCTAAAACTGAAGTTGGTAATCCTTCAGAATATGATGGATTAACAAACAAGTCCATTTTAGCTAGTATTTTTTTTACATTAGTTTCTTCTTGAAAGCCATAAAATGTAGTTTTCACATCAAGCATCAAACTTAATTTTTTTAATTCTTTTTTGCTAGGTCCATCACCAACTATGTGTAGCTCAACATTAAGCTTTTTAACTGAACTAATTAATTCTGTTAAGCCTTTTGCTTTAATTAGACGTCCAACAAACACAATTTTTTTTATTTCTTTGTTTATTTTTCGATGAGATTTGAATTTTGTTATATCTATGCTGTTATGGACAATAGTTGTTTTTTTTCGATTGGCGCCTAGTTTTATTGCAAAATCAATACACGGTTTACTCACTCCAATAACTTTCCAAGCATTTTTAAATATTTTACGTCCAATAGTTTGATCATAAACCCGAGCAAATATTTCAATTAGTTTATTTGGGTGTTGCACAAATGTATTGCCATGTTCGGCGTGAATTAATTTAATTTCATATTTTTTCGCAAAACACATTCCCAGCCAAGAGCTCGTAAAAAATCGAGTATGTGTGTTAACAAAGTCATAATTTTGTTCACTTAGTTTTTTCAAAAGGGTTCTTGTTTTTTTATTTAATCTGGGTATTGAATAAACTTCTCCTAAAACATTCCAGCAAGGCAGTCTATAAATATTAATGCCTTCATAATTTTCAAATTCTTTAATTTTTTTATCATTAAATGTTATGATATCAACTGAAATTCCTTTTTTAATTAGTCTTTTAGATAATTCTAATACGTATTTTTCTAAACCGCCTAAGTAGGGATAAAAATGGGTTGTAAAAATTAATATTTTCATTTTGCTTTATTTTTAAACCAGTCAAATGTTTTTTTTAATCCCTCTTCAATTTTAATTGTGGGTTCCCAATTTAATTGTTCTTTTGCAATTATTTTTGTCAAGACCGAATCTTTTATTTCTCCTTCGATGGAGGGTTCAAAAATGGGGTTCATGTCCGTTTCAGATATTTTTTGTAATTTATTATGTAATTTCATAATTGAAATGCTATGTTGAGTTCCTATGTTTGCCAATTTAACATTAGAACTAATTGCGAGTAAGTTTGCATGTGCGACATCTTTAACATAAACTAAGTCTCTTGTTTGATCTCCATCTCCAAATATTTTACAAGCTTGAATGTTTAGCATTTTTTTAATGAATATGGATACAACTCCTGCTTCTCCTTTTATTGACTGTCTGGGTCCGTAAACATTAGCATATCTTAAAATTGTGTGATCTATTTTATTTAATTGAGCCATTTGTCGTAAAAAAAGTTCAATAGCATATTTACTTATTGCATAATTTGAAAGTGGATTTATTGGGTGTTCTTCATCACAGGGAAGATATTTAGGATTTCCATAAACCCCGCAGGAAGAAGCTAATATTATTTTTTTTACTCCTGTTTTTCTACAGCAATCAAATAAATTTATTGAGCCAATAATATTAATTTCTGCATCTAATGCGGGTTCTAAAATTGATTTTCTGACATCAACTTGTGCTGCATGATGAATTAATATTTCTATATGTTTATTTTTAAATATGTTTATTATTTCTGGATCGGTTATGCTTTTTTCAAAAAAATCTGCTTTGGGATTTATATGCTCTGCAAGTCCGGTTGATAAATCATCAATAATTGTTACTTCATGATTGTTTTCTATTAATAAATCTACAACATGACTTCCAATAAATCCTGCTCCTCCAGTAACTAATATTTTCATTTTTTCTTATTTATTTTGCTAACAAAATTTTTACGTTCAATTGCAATTTTTCTAACTAAATATTCTACTTTTTTTTGTGTTTTGTTAGTCATGATGTGATCATAATAACTGAGACCCATAAAAAACATAATTCCGATTATTATAAAAAAATCTATTCGTCGTTCTAATTGTAAAACTCCTTTAACAAAAAAATCTAGAATGTTGGGTATTATAAACAAAATTAATGCGACAATCCATACAAAAATCCACATGATTGTTTCTTTTTTGCATATGTTTTTTCTTTTTTGGTGCAAAAACGTTAAATATGCCATAAATAAAACAAATAATACTCCTAAAATTTGTATTCCTAATATCGAATTCATTTTTCTAATCTCCAAATTAACATATTCCAAACAATTTTTATTCCATCAAAAATGGTGGTTCCTTTATAATCGTCTGAATAAATTGTTGCAATTGGTATTTCGCTATATTTCAACTTATTTTTTCCAACATTTGCAATCATTTCACTTTCCATGCTATAATCTGTTGAGTTCCATCTAATTTTAGTATATGATTCTGAAGTGAATGCACGATATCCTGATTGCGAATCTTTTATTTTTATCTCATATAAAATTTCAGTTACTTTGTTAATAAACCAATTTCCAAATCTAAATACTGCGGGCATTTTTTTTGTTCTGCTACGATATCCAAATACTATGTCATTTCCTTTGTTAATTTGTGTTAAAAATCGGGGGATATCTTCAGGTTTGTGTTGCCCATCAGCATCAATTAAAATCATTACTTGTCCATTTTGTTTAAAAACATAGTCACAACCAGTTTTTGCTGCACTTCCTTTTCCTAAATTAATAATGTGTTTTAATGCAGTTACCTTCTTAGATTTGGCAAGTTCATACGTGTTATCTTTACTCCCATCATCAACGACTACAATATTTTTACAAATTTTTTTTACTTTATTTATAACTGCGCCAATTTTTTTTTCTTCATTGTATGCGGGTATTACTACCCAAGTATGTTTGTTCATTTTATTCTGCTGTTAAATTGGTTTGATTTTTTTGTATTAAATTATTATTTGACGTATTTTCGTTTAATTCTTGAACTGGTTCCATTGTTCCATTAATTTCAGTTACGATAATTTCTGATGCTGCAGGTGTTTCATAAATAATTACCTTTTCTTCACTATTCCAATCAAGTTTGTACGTTTTAATATCTCCTGCAGAAAATTGTTTTTGGTAATCGAATGGTTTTATTTTTGTAAGTCCATGTCCATTAAAGAAAAATAATCTGGTAAAAATACTGTGTGCTTGTTCAGGATCACTCAAAACAATGGAATAACCATCCGAAAATTGTCTTAAAATAACTGAAAATCCAGCTAATTCTATGTGGTTATTTGTGGAGAACTCTTTGTTTAAAACATCGTCTTCAAATACATAAACAATTGAATTAGGTTTAATATTTTTTTCATTATTTGTTGGAATTTTTGCATCAAATGTTTTTAAATTTATTTCTACAGGTATTTGTTGTCCTCCCACATTTGCTACGCAAGAGGCAATTGCATTTTGAACATTACACCCTCCAGTACCAATATATCTTGGCCAAGGTGCAATCCATTGATCTCCATCAGTTTTTTTTATTTCAAAATAATATTTGTCTGCGGTGATTGAATCAAGTTCATATTTAGTGGTCATTAATTCAATTGCAGGAGTATATTCTAAATTTCTAACGGTTTGCCACATTTCAGCTCTTTTAAAATCCCAGCTTCCAAAATGTCCCCACACTCCTGATTTTCCAACCATATCTTCTGATGCAATAACATACTGTGGAAGTAAATTTTCACAATGAGTTGTTTTTAAAACTTCAATTATTTGAGCTTGACTAAATCCATATTGTTCTAGTTTTTGTTGAGCTTCTGTTTTTTCAACAGTCATAATTTCATTAAGAATTTTTATTGCTTTTACTGTATCTCCAGAAACATACTTTTCAATTACGTGCGGTGCATCTTCTTGACCGCAATTAAGCATTCTTAATATTCCTGCAGATAAATTCTCATCATTCGTAAGCAAACTTTTTCCAACCCAATGAATTCGTTCTCCCTGATTTCCCCCATCAAACGTTACTCGAATTCCTTTTGCAACAAACCAATGTCCGAAATCCCACCAGGTGGTTATATATCCAATTCCATCTTCAGCATCTGTTTTGATATTGTTTAATGCTTTGTCCCATGCATCATTATAACTTGGAACTTCATGAGTTGCAACATTATGTGCTGCTTGAAATTGGGGAATCATAATTAACATGAATACTGACAAAATTAAAATTTGAGTTATTTTTTTATTTAAATGAATTCCTTTACTAATAATTTCACTTCCATATTTGTAAATAAGTCCTAATCCAACTCCTGTTGCAACTGCAAATGCTGGAACCATTAAAATCGCAAATCTTATTCCTTTTGTAAAACTATAGGCAGTTCCTAAAAACCAAATGATTAACAATGCAGAATACATAATATAATATTTATCTTTTAAATCTTTTACAAATGCGGCTAATATTAATCCAATAATTGCAATTGTAAATAAAATTGTGCCGCCCATTTGTGCGATAATTTGACTTAAAGGAACTGTGTTAAACTCTGCAACTGTAGTCATTACATTTGGCCAAACAGTAGATATTGCAACATCTTTAATCATAATAAATCTAATTATGTCCTCAAATAATTTAGGAATTATGCTCCAGGATTTGGCAATAACTAAACAAATAAGTGAAATTCCTAAAAATAATCCGGATTTAGCTAAATTTATTTTTGTTTCATTCCAGGTGGTTATTAGTGAATTTGGCAAATCTCTTTTTTTCCATATGTGGGTTAACAAGACAACTCCAAAATATAATATTGTTCCCACAAGAATAAAATCAAATATGTGTGATACGCTCCACATATTAACATAAATATAAAATGAAATCCCCCCCAGGATTGAATAACCTGTTGTTTTTTTCCAATTTTGTGAGTAAAATGCTTCTAAAAAAAACCACATGATTAATAGTGGCATTAATATATTTGCAGAGTCAGTGTCTGAAAATCCTCCAGGGGTTCTGCTAAGTAATGCGGCATTTATCGCTACGATAAGGCCTGCAAAAAATCCACCTATGTTTCCGCCCAATTTTTTCCCTATGAAAAATGCAGGTATAATTGATAATGATATCATTACAACGGGAATTAAAAAAAATGCAAATAATAATGAATTATTGCCAAAAATTTTAGAAATTTTATGAATTAATAATCCGAGTGTTGTCACAAAATTACTTTCATTTGCAATTCCTTTACGTCCGTTTCTATAACTGTAATAATTATTATCTTCTCTTAAATCACAACCTGAATTGCCGCACTCTAATTGATTTTTGCCGAAACCATACCATAAGTACGGATCAATTGCAAGCAAGTATGTTTGCCCCGTATCATCTTGAAAATGGGACTTAAAATCTGCAGAGGTAGTGGATATTTGATCAAATAATAGCTCTTTATTTTGAGAACTAAATTTTGTCCATTCAGCATTGATTAAACTTTGTTTATTTGCATCAGGCAGATGAGGATATTGAGAATTTATTTGTCCTGCGATTTGTTGTTTATAATAATTTTCTACTGTATCTGTTGCCCATTGATCTGTAATTGGCAAGTATGCCGGATACATTCTAAAAAATATTGCAAAAAACATAGGAATTAATATTAATAATACGAATCCGTATTTTTTGAAAAAGTTAATGGAAGCATTCAGTGCAGGTTTATAATTAACATTTACTGTTTCACTGTTATCTTCTTCTGAATTTTGATTTTTAGTATGTGTGTGAGTATTAGTTTGATTTTTTTTATCAAGTTTAGTTTTTTTTAGATTAGTCAGTTTATGCTTGAGTTTAGAAACAATATTTTTTTTGTTTTTTTCTGCAGTATCTTTTTTTGTGTGAGTGTGTTTTTTGGTCATTTTATGTCCTCTTGTGCCTTTTTTCTGATTTTAGAATGATTTTGATTTTTTGCCCTCTTTTTGTTGATCAAATTTCCCTTATTTTATAAACATTTTCTTTCTTTTATATTCTAGTCAATTTTAAATTTTATTTCATTATTGAATTTTTAAGAGTTTTAAAATAGTTTATTTATAAAGCGCAATAAACTTGGGTTAAATATTAATATTTTACAAATTAATTTTAAAGGGTTGTCTCGTGTTTCTTCTCTGAGAAGTTTTTTAATTTTTGGATTGTTAAATTGAAGAATTAATAAATTATAATCCTCATTGTTAAATTTGTTTAAAATTTGTCTTATTGTCAAATGAAGTCTAAGTTTAAAATTTAGGTTTCTTAGATTTTTGTTATATTGTAAATTAAGCTTTTTTAAGTCAGTTTTGTTGTATTTTACTGACTTTACAAAACTGTTGGAGGCAATTAATCCTGGAATTATTCCCCCTCCTGTTGTCGCTTTTACTTGTCCTGCACTATCACCAATCAAAAAAATTCCTGCATGGGAATCACTTATTTTTTGCTTCGGATCATAAATTGGAATAAGTCCACCTTGTGTTTCAATTTTTTTATAATTATTATTTTTTTGTAATTCTTCTTTTAATTTTTTAAATTTTTCTTTAATGTTTTTTTGTGAAGCAACTCCAATTATCGTGGTGTTTTTACTTTCTGGAACTTGCCATCCAAAAAATCCTGAATACTTTGTTCCTAAGTAAACTTCATAGGTAGTATGATCAAAATTTTGAATTAGATTTTGATTTTTTTTAGCAGGGGGAGTTATGATTTTACATACTTCTTGAACTCCGACCCAGTATTGGTATTTGACTCCGATGGTTTTTGCAACAATTGAATTTGGTCCATCACAACCAATTAGAATATCATATTTTTGTTTTTTTGTTTTTCCGTTGTTTAAAAAATTGGCTTCTTTTTTTTGTTTATTAATTGAAATTAGTTTGTGTTCTAAAAAAGTTTTCACTCCGTTGTTTTTTGCTTGCAAAAATAAATGTTGGTCAAATTTTTCTCGATTAATTACTATATCTTTTGTTTTCAGTAGTATGTATTTTCCATTAGGTGCAATAACTTTTAATTGTTTGAGTTCATTGACAATTATTTTTTTTTGTTTTAACTCGTTATAATTAATGTATTTTTTGATATCTTTTGTTATTATTCCTGTGCATTGTATTGGACTTCCAATTTTTTTCTTTTTATCATATAAGTATATTTGTGTTGGTATTTTTGTTTGTTTGTAAATTTTAGCTAGTTCAAATCCAGTATGGCTTCCTATGGGTCCTGCACCTATGATTAATATAGTAAGTTTTGGAGTATTGCGGTTTTTGGACATATTTTTTTTGTTTAAAAGAGAATTATTTATATATCTTGCTCGGAAGATGCAAGTAAATTAATGGATATTTGTTCACTATATAATAAAGACCCACATTTAGTCCCGTTTAATAACAACAAAACGTAAATTTTATATAATAACGAGTTGTTAGGTACTTTACGCTTAATTATATTTATTGGGGGTTTTTTAAAGACTTATAAGTGAAAAAAGCTCTATCTATATAGTAGAACGGGCTTTAAACTTATTTGAATCGTTTAAAACGAATAAGATCCTTATTAATGTTTAATAAAACAATTTTACGAGGTTTAAATAAAATGAATTCAAAAGGTGTTACAACTTTTCTTACTGCTGCTGCTACAATCGCAACGTTAGGCTATGCTGGAGATGCTTTAGCTAAGCAAAAAAGTCCTGTTCCTCCAACTCCTGGAGCTCAGCAACAATTATTTGAACAAAGAGCAAAGGCACTGGCACCTCATTGTGTTGCAAGTTTAGAGAGTGCAGTTTGTCAAACTGGTCTAAAATTACTTCATGCTGATATGGATGTACTGCCAGAACATCATTTTCTTTTTATGGATACTCAAGCAGTTCAAATGCCAAATTTAGCAACTCCTGATGTTAATGATACTCTCCCTGTTGAACTTAGGGTTTATATGCAAGCTCCTGGAAAAGCAGGACCAGTTCAAAATTTAATTCCTGAAGGTGCAGTAGGTCCAGTAAATCTTTCAGATGGTTATAAAACCAAATCTAAGTATACTGTATGGGCAGATTTATTCAATGCACTTAGATTAAATCAAGATACTGCAGGTCCTGCAAAGGCGTTAGTATTATTTAATTATGCAAATTCAGATAATCCTTCTTACAATAGAACACTAGATCCTGAAACAGTTAAATTAGTTTTTACAACTGATGGTAATATTTGGGATATAGTATCTTCTGCTAAGAAAGATACTCGTGGTAAATCTTTGAGAGCAATTCGTGATTCTAAATTATGGATGCAATTTTCTGATGGGGATACTCAATATAATCATTTAATGATTCCTACTAATATGTTAGTGCGGGTTCCTAATAATTATATATTGGGGATGTATGAAGCAGGTGGATTAAAAGTTCCTCAGCAAGTTATTGATTTTGTGATGCAATATGCGCCAAAAGATGATGCTCCTGTTGATCTTCCAAAAGATGATGCTCCTGTTGATCTTCCAAAAGATGATGCTCCTGTTGATCTTCCAAAAGAAGTCACATCTGATCGTGATTGGTTTTTACCAATTGGCGCAGGTTATACTGGATTTGGTGGTGGTGCTCATGGTGCATATCTTTCTGCTAAACTTGATCTTCCTAAATTTAATGGATTCTGGTTATTTGGGTTAGACTTAATGCTTGCAGGTGGTAAAAGTAGCGATTCTGTTGGAACTCCTGATATTTCAACTCCGAATCCTGAAGATCCTATGGGCCTTTATGGAGGTCATAAAGATTTTACCTCGACAGATACAACGCTTCTAGACTTAATGTTTACCAGTGACTTGAGATTTTTAGGTAATGACAAACATGGTTTATATTTTGCTCTGGGATTAGGTATTGGTATAGATTTAGATGAAACAACTACTACAACTTATGAAAAATTATTTTTCGCGCCAAATACAGTGCCTGCAAATTTAGCAGACGTGTGGGACTCGGCAAACGTTGCTTCAGAAGGTAATCCAATCTCGGCTCACTCAACAGATATTAGATTCCTCGCAGCACTAAAATTAGGTCTTGCGTATAGATTATTAGATACTGTTTTTATTGAAGCAGGATATCGTGGAAGAGTTGGAGAAGGACCTGACGATCATGGTGGATTTGTTGGTGCACAATACTTATTTTAATTTTTTATTTAATTTTTTTAAACTTTTAAAATTATATTTAACATTTCAAATAACGTTTCAAATTAAAAATTTAAGTTGATATTAAAAATTTAAATTGATTATAGGGTGGATTGAAAGATGAACAAAAAACTATCATTATTAATGGTTATCGCTCTAGTCTTTTCTTTGCTAAGCAGCAATGTTTTCGGACTAGTAACGTATGGTGCATTTTGGGGTCAAGACTCAGATGTAACTAGCACCTCAATATTTAATGGTGAAACAATAACTGTTTCGTCTGGTGCTTTTTATTCTGCTTCTGGAACGGCGCATGTTACAATGAACCTTTTACACAATGATGGGAGCTTGATAAAAACATTATATGATCAAGACGTTTCAACAAATCCTCAAACTGGTTTTGTTTCAGTTCCTGTTAATCCGAACGACTATTCTAGTGTTGGTTCTTATTTTGTTCATGTTATTGTTTCTGATAATGTTCATACAAATATGCATCCACTTCAATTAACTGTTTCTAATGCGCAGTGTAATGATGGTATTGATAATGATAATGATGGTGCAACAGACCACCCTGCAGATTTTGGTTGTGCTAACAAAATTGATAATGATGAATCGGATGTTCAAGCTCAATGTCAAGATGGTATTGATAATGATTTAGATGGTTATATTGATTTGGATGATCCTGCTTGTAATTCTTTGCAAGACAATTCTGAATCTCCTTGGAATGGAGGAAATTCTGAATGCTCTGATGATCAAGATAATGATGGTGATGGGTATGTTGATTTAGGTGATCCTGATTGTTCTAATAGTGATGATGATTCTGAAAATATTTGGAATCCTGGAAATACTCAGTGTAGTGATAATATTGATAATGATAATGATGGTTTAACAGATCTTTTAGATCCTGGTTGTGAAAATCTTCAGGACAATGATGAATCTGATGCAACTACTCAATGTCAAGATAATCAAGATAATGATGGTGATGGTCTTGTCGATATGAATGATCCTGGTTGTGCGAATGCTCAAGATGATTCTGAGGGTGATGGAACTACTCAATGTCAAGATGGTATTGATAATGATTTAGATGGCGTAACCGATCTTGCTGATCCTGGTTGTGTGAATGCTCAAGATGATTCTGAGGGTGATGGAACTACTCAATGTCAAGATGGTATTGATAATGATGGTGACAATTATGTTGATCAAAATGATCCTGGTTGTTCTTCTCCCCAAGATAATGATGAAACTCATTTTAATCAAGTGCCCGTTTTGATGCATCCTGGAAATATTGTTGGTCAAGAAACAGATCTTATTCAAATTCAATTAAATGCATTCGATCAAAATAATGATGATTTAACATTTGCAACTACTGCTTCATTTGGAAATTTTAATGCTCAATCTGGTTTGTTTACTTGGCAAACTGATTATGATAGTGAAGGAGTTTATGTTGTTCAATTTAGTGTTGAAGATTCATTAGGAGCATCCGCTTCAATTCCTGTTCAAATTACAATTACTGATTTAAATCGAGTACCAGTTATTTCTGAGTTCGCTCCGTTAAATGATCCTTTAATTCAAGAAGGAGAATCGCAAAGTTTTTCAGTTGTTGCAACTGATGCTGATTCAGAAGATGTTAATAATCTTGAATATATTTGGACTCTTGAAGGTGATGTTGTAGGAAATAGTGCTAATTATCAATTTAATTCAGATTTAGATTCTGCTGGAACTTATGATGTTGTAGTAACTGTATCTGATGGGAAAGATCAAGTTTCACATGCGTGGGTTTTAAATGTTGAAAATGTTAATCAACCACCTGTTGTTAATTTTATATTTGCACCAGTAACTCCTGGTGTTTATGAAACTGTTTTATTCGTATCTCAAGTATCAGATCCTGAAAATGATCTGCTAAGTTTTAGTTGGGATTTTAATGGTGATGGCGTTGTTGATTCAAATGAACAAAATCCTGAATATGTTTATTCTACTCCAAAAACTTATACTGTAACTTTATCTGTTTCAGATGGAGAAGAAGTAGTTAATGTTTCAAAAGAAATAGTTGTTGTAGGTGCATTAGATGTTGAAGGTTTAACTTGTTTTGAAAATGTTATTGAGAACAAACCTCAAAGTTGTATTGTGGATGTTACTGCAAATAATATTTCTGAAGGAGAAGTTAGTGTTTCAATTTTAAATTCAAATGACGAAATTTTAGGAACTTGTGTTACTGATAGTTTAACTGGAGCATGTTCTGCAGTTTATACTGTCGGAGCACCAGGTGTAGAAACAGTTCACGCAATTGCTCAAAAAGATGGCTTTATTGCTGACTTAGATGTGGTTCCTAATTTCACATATAATATTTTAGAAGAAAAATATGTTATTGATGATTTAACAGTTTATTCTGATTCAGATTATTCTGTTGTCTCAAATGAATTTTTCCGTAATGAATTTATTTATATTAAATTTAGAGTTTTAGACTCAGATAATTTAACTACTATGGATTTAGTAACTGATGCTTCTTTAGTAAGTCCTCCTGGGGGAATGGTTGATTTTTTAGTTGATGATTATGCTCAAGCTCAATCTACTTACTATTATTATGCATTGCAAATTCCACCTACTCATGATTTTTTAGGTAGTAGTCAAGTATTCACTTTTGCATTTAATTTTGAAGATGGTAGTGGTGCTGAAGAAGTTGTTGAATTATCTATTCTAAATAATCTTCCAGTAATTGATCAGGGATTAGTTGGAGAATTTGAAAATGTTGTTTTTGATCAAGAAACTACAATCTCATTAACTCCGTATGAATCTGATGTTGAAGATTCAGGTGATAACTTAACTTGGAATGTTATTGAAGTGTCTGATATTGTTGATGTTGTTGTTGATGTTACTGATGTTTTAACCATAACTCCTTTAGAGTCTGGTTCGGCAAATATTACTTTAGTACTAAGCGATCTTGATTTGGATACAGATTCAATTGAAGTTACTATTAATACTGAAGTTATTGTTGTTTTACCTCAATGTTCTGACGGGATAGATAATGATTTTGATAATTTAGTTGACTTCCCTGCGGATCCTGGGTGTAGTAGTGCTGATGATGATGATGAAACAAATCAAGTTCAACAAAATTTAGCTCCTGTGGCAGTTCTTAATGTAACTCCATCTCAAGGTTATGTGCCTTTAGTTGTTGCTATTGATGGATCTGGCAGTTATGATTCTGATGGAGAAATAACTTCTTATAGTTGGATTATTCATGATGATGGAGAATTTTTTGATCAAGATTTATTAATTTCAGGAATTCCTGTCGCATTCAATAAAACATTAAATGAGCTGGGTAATTATACTATTCAATTAATTGTTGTTGACGATGATGGTGCGCAAGCATCAACTCAAGCAGTTGTATTAGTTTTAGAAGAACCAATTGTTTTACCTCAATGTTCTGATGGTATTGATAATGATTTTGACAATTTAACTGATTTAGAAGATCCTGGTTGTAGCAGTGCTGAAGATGATGATGAAACTGATATTATAATTCCAACATTTGCTTGCAGTGATGGATTGGATAACGATTTTGATGGGTATGTTGATTTAGACGATTCTGATTGTGATAATGCAACTGATGATTCTGAAAATAATTGGAATCCTGGTAATACTCAATGTAGTGATAATGTTGATAATGATGGTGACGGATTTGTTGATTTAGACGATTCTGATTGTGATAATGCAACTGATGATTCTGAAGATAATTGGAATCCTGGAAATTCTGCTTGTTCAGATGGGATTGATAATGATTCTGATGGTTTAATCGATCTGTTAGATCCTGGTTGTGAAAACCTTCAAGACAATGATGAATTTCATGTTATTGTTGGACCTCAATGTAGTGATAATATCGATAATGATGGTGATGGTTTAATTGATCTGCAAGATCCAAATTGTATGAATGGCAATGATGATTCCGAAGGTTTCGAACAAGTTTGGGATATAGATTATTTAACACCGTTTGTTGATTTAGATGATGTTTTTGTTAACAAAATTAATTTCAATAATTTATTTGGTGGTGCGGTTTTGATGCCTGGAGATTTAGTTAGTTCAACTATATCTTTTGAAAATAATCTTGACTATGATATTGAAGATATTAAAGTTAGAATTTATGTTGAAGAATTAGATGTTATGGCAACTGATAAACTTCATGAATTAGAATCTGGCGAAAATTATAATTCAAACTTAGTTTTTGATATTCCTCAGTGGGCAACTCCTGGAGTTTACGATGTTAGAATTGTAGTTCATAACGACGACATTCACAGAGTTAAATACAGAACTTTGGAAATAAGATAATTATTATTTTAGTTTTTTTAAATTCAAATTTTTTTTATATTTTTTCATAATTTTTTAAAATTATTTAATTTTTAAAATATTTTTTTTTGACAAAAAGGGGCACGGTTAGTGATCAAGTAGATACGAACTTTAACGACTGAACAAAAGTTAAAGAGATTAGCTACTGCGAAATAACAAAATAATCGAAAGGTTTAAATAGAACCCGTGATTAATGTTTGACGATATTAGAATTTTTTTTAGAAATTTTAAGTCGTTGGGGGTTTTTTTTTATTAAACCTATTTTAAGGTTTTTAGGCCTTATGATCCAAACCGCATAATACTAAAAAAAGATGATTTGGAGGATGAATAAGAATGGCAAAATCAAAGAGATTATTAAGCATTTTGCTGCTTTTTGTTGTTAGTATTTTAGTGCTTGGAACAGTTAGTGCGCTTGATGCATCCGTTGACTGGGTTAAAGTTGATGGTGACAATTTAGATCAGGGAACTGATAATGTTTTAAGTCTAGATAGAGATGCTTCTTTTGAAGTAAAAGTTAAAATTACACCGCTTAAAGATTTAGATAATGTTGAACTTAATGTTAGACTTTCTGGTTACGACCACCCTAACAAAGTAAGTGAAACATCTGATGTTTTTGATATGGAAGAAAATGTTTCCAAAATTAAAACTTTAAAATTAAAGTTTCCTGGAAACATGGATGAAGATCACTATAAATTAAGAGTGCAAGTTTCAGATAGAGACAGTGACACCTTAGAGGAAGTTTTCGAATTAAAAGTTGATCCAGTACGTCACAGTATTGTTATCAAAGATGTTGATGTCGATCCTTCTCACGAAGTTGTTGCAGGACGATCTGTTCGAGCTCTTGTAAATCTTAAAAACTATGGTCAAATCGATGAAGAAGATGTAAAAATTGAGTTCAAAATTGCAGAACTTGGTTTAGAAGCACTTCCTGATTATGTTGATATAGAAGAAGATGATAACAAAGTTTCAGAAGAACTTTATATTAGAATTCCTACTTGTACTCAAGCTGGAACTTATAATGGTGAAGTATTAGTTTCATATCATGATGATGATTATGTTGCTACTGAATCTGTTAGCATTTATGTTGTTGAATCTGAGCTTTGTCAAGCACAATCAACAACTTCAACCACCACAACTCAAACTACAACACCTGCGCCAGCACAAACTCAAGTTACTGTTGGTGTAGCATCACAAGATGTTGTTAAAGGAGAAGGCGGAGTTATTTACCCAATAACTTTTACAAATCCTAGTGCAGCAACTAAAACATATGTTGTTGGAGTTAATGGTGCTGATGATTGGGCTACAGTTAAAGTAAGTCCTCTTCAAACAGTTACTCTTGCAGGCGGAGAAACAAAAAGTGTTTATGTTTATCTAAGTGCTAGAGAAAGTGCAGCTGCTGGGGAAAAAATGTTCTCAGTGGACATCAAAGATTCAACTGGTGCTTTAATGGAGCAAGTAGCTCTTAGTGCTAATGTTGTTGAAGGTGATGACTCTGAAGCTGGGGATGGTAGTAGTTTGAAGAGAGGTCTTGAAATCGCTTTAATCGTTTTAGTAATTATCTTAATT
Organism: Candidatus Woesearchaeota archaeon; assembly: GCA_018675335.1. Taxonomy (NCBI): domain Archaea; kingdom Nanobdellati; phylum Candidatus Woesearchaeota; species Candidatus Woesearchaeota archaeon. Next base: position 231,901 of record JABGYH010000007.1, on the reverse strand, counting down.
ATTGTTGGACTTGTTATTGCTTTCAAAAAGCGTAACGAAGAAGATGATGAAGATGATGAAGAACTAGGCGGTCAGACTTATTACTGAACTGGTAGTTAAACTTGGCCGACTGGCCTAAATTTTTTATCCAGATCATCTTTTTTTTTATTTTTTTTTATTTTTTTTCTGGTATTTTCTGATCTGAGATGTTATTTTTTTATTAATTAAATTTTCCTAGTTTGCAGTTTATTTTTTTAATTATTCTAATTTTAATAATTTTTTTTTCAGTTATGATTTTTTTCTTTTGATTTTAGATTTATTTCTGTGCGTTAGGGGTTTAATTGTCTCGAAGAGAATGCCAGTAGATTTATTATTTAACTAAATTTAAAATCAATAATATTAAAAATGAGTGTTGTTTTATTGTGAATTATGATTAAGATAATTGTTGATACTAATTTTTTTTTAATTCCGTATCAGTTTGGCGTGGATATTTTTTCTGAGTTTAATAGGATTGTTCCGGGAGTATTTGAGCTCTTCATTATTGACAAAACTATTGATGAGTTAGAAGGAATAATTGAGGGGCAGGCAGGTAAAAATCGTGAAGCTGCAAAGTTAGGTTTGACTTTGGTGCGCGCAAAAATTAAATCAAATCAAGTAAGTGTTTTAAAAACAGAAAAGCATTTAAATGTTGATCAACTGATCCTAAACCTATTAAAAGAGGGTAGATTCGCGGTTGCGACTCAAGATGCGGGTTTAAAGCGAAGAATAAAGGTTTTAAACTCTCAGTTGATAGTTTTAAGGCAGATGAATTATTTAGAATTTATTTAGAGGGGTTTCCACCCTCATTAGTCTGAAAGGTGTTTAAATATGTTTTATAAAGTAAAAGTAAACGATCACATTCGTGTTCCGCCAAAGATTTTCGACTTAAAAACCGAAGAAGCGGTAATTCAACGAATCAAAAAGAAATATGATGGGTTTATATCGAAAGATTTAGGCATTGTTATTGATGTTGCAGGTGTTAATGATATCCGGGAAGGATTAATTATTGCGGGAGATGGTGCAGCTTATTTTGATACTACATTTGAATTATTAGCATTTAGGCCTGAGTTGCAAGAAGTAATTGCAGGTAACATTAGAGATATTGCTGATTTTGGAGCATTTATTTCAATGGGCCCGATCGAAGGTATGATTCACGTTTCACAAACTATGGATGATTTTGTTTCATTTTCAAAAGATAAAGTTTTAAGTGGTAAAGAATCAAAGCAAACATTAAAAGTTGGAGATAGATGTATTGCAAGAATTGTTGCAGTAAGCTATAAAGACTTATCAAATCCTAAAATTGGTTTGACTATGCGTCAAGATTTACTTGGTAAAAGTGAGTGGATAGAAGCACGTCAGAACAAAGAGGGAGATAAAGTTAAAAAAGAAGTTAAGAAAAAATAATTTTAAAAAAATAACTTAGTAATATTCAATCTGATAAAAAATGGCTAAAAAAAAATGTTGTAAAACTTGTAAACTTTTTGTGGACGGTGGAGAATGTCCTATTTGTAAAAACTCTAATTTTTCAACGAATTGGCAAGGAAGAATTTTTGTGGTTGACGCAAATAAATCTGAGATTGCACAAAAAATTGGCATAACTATAAAAGGAGAATATGCAATTAAGTGTAGATAATTTTAATGCACTATGATTATATGAACAGTTGATATTATTTTTCGTGATTCAATATGTTTATTTTAGGTGAGATATGATGGATTTAAAAATTTTGAAAGAACGAGATACACCCTTACTTTCTCGAAAGAGAATTACTGCAATGTTAGATTTTAATGGACCTACTCCATCTAGAGTAGATATTCGTACTGAAATTTCTAAAAAGTTAGGTGTTGAAAAAGCTTTAACAATTATTAAGCATATTTATCCTCGATTTGGATCTAGTAAAGCAAAAATTATTGCTCATATTTATTCTGATAAAGCAGAAATGGAAAAAATTGAACATTCGTATTTGCTTAAGAAACATAAACTTGAGGAACCAAAAGCTCCTGCTAAAGAAGAAACTGTGGCAGATGCGAAAGCTCCTGTAGAAGAATCTAAAGAGGAGAAAAAAGAAGAGTAATTTAACTCTTTAACATTTATTAATTAATGGTGATTTATTATGGCTAAGAAGAAAGATACAAAAACAAAAACTACCTCTCACAAATATAAAAGTTATGAAGTTTCTGGTGATAAACTTGTTCGTAAAAATAAGTTTTGCCCTAAATGTGGTGTTGGTTTTTTTCTAGCTCAACATAAAGACAGATCTGTTTGTGGAAAATGTCAATATACTGAGTTTAGCAAAAAAGAATAATTCTATTTTTCATTTAATTTTTTTTCTTAAATTTTATATTGTGCTAAATTTTATTCTATTGTTTAACATTTTAATTAAGATAGGGTTTTTTCTCCTTTAATTAATAATAACTTTGTCTGGAAAAAAATGGGGCGTGCAATGTGCCTGAGCAGAATGAATTAATTGGATGAGTTTCAAGCTTTCGGTAATTATATAAATTTATGAATAATGCATATAATTATGTTAGGATACATACAACCAAATAATGATGTCTATATATTCTTTGAGAATGATGAGATTGAAAGACTAGGAAGAGAAAAAATTCAAGGTACATATTTTAATTTAAACGATCCATCAAAAACAGGTTTATTAGAAGCAGCAGTTAATGATGCAATTGATTGCCTGATGAAAACTTCTGCGAATAGGGATGAAAATGGATTTTGGAATTGGTTGTTTCTTGAAATGAGGTCGCGAGAATATCATTCTCTTAAAGAAAGAAGAACGTCTGAATTACCTGAAGGATTTCGTCATATTTGTCTTAGGGATGCGTCACAACAAGATGCATTGAATTTTTCTGACCAAATAAATTATCGACAACTGAAATATTGGGAATCATTGCAGTCTTAGCTGGAAAATTAAAATCAGTATTTAACTCATATTAAATATGTCGGGAGTGCCCACAATATAGTCTAGTATGATTGTTAGTATAGTATTTATTAGCAGACCTGCAGCCATTACTTTTTTGAGTTTAAATAAAATTAGTAGTGTTATAATTCTAAGAATATATGCGACTATCACAAAATAGCCTCCAATATCAGTTTTACTAAATTCTGCACCACTTAATCCACTAGATACTCCAAAAACTACTACTATGATAAATTTAATGCCAAATAATAATAGGGGAATTAGAAAAAATCCAATAATAAATTCAAATATATTACCTATTAAACTGTCTGCCATTTTATTATGTTAATGATTAAAGTTAATTTATAGTTGTATTAGGTTTACAAGTGCGCAAGTTCAATATCTGTTTTGAGCTCGAGAATTGCGTAGTATAGCCTTTTCTTTTCAGACACACCTAGATCTAAATTTTCATAAATGTTGCCTATTTTGCCATAATTTGTTGCTGCATCAGTTAATTTACCAATTTTAATTAATTCTTTTGTATGATTAATTAATTGGCGTACATCATCGTGTGTGGCACCTGCAACTCCTGTTTTATATCTGCGTAATTCTTGTTCAACGTATTTTGAGAAATTTTTATTATCGATTAGTTTGCTTTCATCTTCTATTTGTTTCTTTTCCATAAGAAGCGCATCTTCTTTTTCAAATATTTCTTGTTCTTTTGCTTCTAATTCTTTTTGTTTGCGTTCAAGATCTAATTTGATTCCAGTATCTCTTAGTGCTAGTGCATTTAACTCTTCTATTTTTTCTTTTTTAGTTTCTATTTCTGACACTTGTGTGGTGATAACATCACCTAATTCATCAATTTTTCTTTGTAATACTCCAACACTCATTCGTAATTCTTTTACTTGTTTGAGTTTTTCTTCTTTTATTTGTACTTTGTCAAGTGTTTTAAGAAGTTTATTTTCAATTTTATCAAGTTCTTTCATTCTTTGTTTTTGTAAGTCTTCAATTTTGTCAATTTTATGTGAATATTCGTGTTCTTGTTCTTCTTTTTTGGATTCTAATTGTTGTTCATAATGATGTAATCGTTCTTCTCGTGCTTTTAGTGACGGTTCTAGTAATTCAAGTTTATCAATTTTTTCAACAATGCTGTCTTCCTTACTTGATATTAAGTATTTATCATCTTCTAATTTTTTAACAGTTTCAGTTATTTCTTGTTCTTTTTGATCTAGAAGTGCTTTGTCAAGTTCCATTCTTTTTAATGTCATTAACAATTCATCTTCTTTTGCAGATAGTATTTTGTTATTTTCTACTGCTTGTTTACTTTCTAGGATCATCTGTTTTCTATGTTGGAGTTTGAGTGTCTCAACCTCTTTCATTTTTTCTTTAATTTTTGATTCAATTACTTTCTCTTTTTCTTTTATTTCTTTTTCACGTAAAAGTTTTATTCGTTCAAGCTCTTCGATTGCGAGTTTTCTTTTAGTTATTTTTTCTTCTATCTGTGCTCGTCGTTTTTCTGTTTTTTCAACATTTTTATTAAATATTTGTATGTCTTTATTTAGTTTATTTTCTCTATTGATGAGCATATCTTGTTTTTCTTTAAGAAGCTTATTTATGTCTTTCAAATCTTCTTCTTTTTGTTCTAAAATTCTTTTTTGATTTTGATTTTTTTGTTCGAGTGTGGATAAGTCTAATTCTTTTTGTTTAATTATTTCTTCTCGAGAAGTCAAATCTTCTTTTTGATTTCCCATCTCAATAAATTCTGCTTGTTTTAATTGAGCAAGTTTTTTTATTTCTTCTAAATTATTTCGCGCATCAGTTAGTTCTGCTTCAAATTGATGCCGTCTATCGGATAGACTTTGGACTTCGTCTTTTATTTCTTTTAGTTTAAGTTCTTCTTGTTGTCTTTCGGTTACAAAATCTTTTTTGAGTTCAAGTATACTTTCTTCTCTTATTTTGATTGCTTGTTCTTTTTCATGCAATTCTTTTTCTTTATTTATTAACTGATCTTCATCTTGCATAAGTTCTTTTTTTCGCACATCTATTTTTGAATCTAGTTCTGAAATTTTTTCTTGTAATTGTAGTAATTCTTTTTTCTTATCGTCGATATTAAATTCACTTTGTTTCGTTTTGATAAGTTTTGTAATTGAGTCTAATTTTTCTAATCTTTCTTTAATTTTTTCTTGTAATTGTTCTTTTTTAGAATTAAGATTATCAATACTTTTTACTAAATCTTCTTTTAATTTTCGTAAATTACTAACTTCACCTTCCATGGTGGTAATTTGTTTTAGAATATCATCTTCTCGTTTTTCAATTTCTATTTCTCTTTTTTTGAATTTTTCTTCTTCTTGTTCCATCCATTTTTTTCTTTGCTCAATGTCATTTGCAATCATTTCCTGTTGTTCTTCTAACTCTGCGCTTGAAGGGAGTATTTTTTTCTCAGCTAAATGTTTTAACGCTCCGAGGCGATTTTGGGACGAATTTTCATGTCCTGGAGGAAGAGGGATTAGTTCTTCATCAGATTGCGCGTTATTTACTGAATCAGTACTCATAGCAAGCATCATAGAGTCTAGTTCTTTCTTGTTAATTTCATATTTAGCGTATTCTTGTTTTGCTTGTTCTATTTTTTCTTTAGTTAAGTGTAGTACATCGTCTTGATCTAGAATTTCTTTGTGTAGTTCATCTTTTCTTTTTTGTAATTCAAGTATTTGATTGTATGCGCCTTCCTTATCTTTATCAATTTCTTGTATTCTAAGTTGAATTATTTGATCTCTTCTTTGTAATTCATCTTCTACAGATTCTATTTGAAGTTTTTTGCGTTCTAATTTTTCTTTTTCAGAGAGTAATTTTTTTTCAGTAACGTCAATTTTTGATTGTTTAGTTTTGATCGCTCCTGCTAATTTTTTTAGTAGTGTTTCTTTTTGATCTAGTGCTTCTTTTCGTTTAGTTAGTTTTTTAGCGTGAGGTAATGTGTCTACATCAACGGGAGCAGTAAGTTTTATCAAATTTTTATTTTCAATTGTGCATTTTTGTTGTAATTCAGTTAATCTGGCTGAATTAAGGAGAATTTCTTCTTCTAGTTCTTGTTTTCGACGATTAAGTTTTCCCACGTCTTTTTCAATAAGCTCTTTGTCTTTTAGAGCATCGCGTGAGGTTTCATGAATTTTTTTGAGTTTGATTAGAATTTCTTTGTGTTCTATGTCTGCTGATCTTTTCAATTCTTTTGCGTCTTTTAGGGTTTGATTAGCTTCAGTCTCTTTTTGAGTAATCATTTCTCGTTTATGATTTACTGCTTGGGATAATTTAGTTAATAGTTCTTCTTTTTTGCTTAATATTTTCTCTCGTTCAGTTAATTTACGTTCATTACTAGTGGAATTTTGGGACTTTGTAGTTACACTACTTTTTAATTTATTTGAATCTGACTTATTTTGGTTAGATTTTTCGTCAGAGGGGTTAGTTACACTGCTCTTTTCGTTTATTTTGGTGTTTTCTTCTTCAGTTTTGTGTTTGAAAAAAAATGAGAAAAATCCTTTTTTTCGTTTATTCTGAGAAATTTGATTGATCGTACTTACTTGGCTTCCGTCGTAGTTAGGGTTTTGTCCTGCAATTGGTTGTTGATTTGCGGGATTAGGTGCCTCTCCTAAAACTTCATCCATTTGATTAGCAAGATTGTCAAAGTCCATATTATTAACCATGCTGTATTACCCCCGTAATAATAATATATTATATTGTTTATTTTATAAACTTTTATAACTCTTAAAAAATAGTAAAATATTTTAAGTAGTGTAAATTAAGTAGTGTAACTTTAGTATATTCTAAAATTTTTTAAAGTAAACTGCATAATAATTCTTAAAAAAGTTAAATTTAACGTGTATGCATCCGAAAATTATTTATATCATTCTTGCGTAGGGGGGTGATTGAGGGGAGGATATTTTTATATTTTTTTACGGCGTGATTACTTTGCTAATTGCTAAGTTATGAGGGGATAAGTATGGTTGATGATATGTCTTGTGAATCTGATGAATGTTTGCCTGAAGAAAATCTGCAGTTGATTGGATCTGTGAGTTCTTTTTTTAGTGGGGTGGGTGTTGCCGCAATTCAACTAACGGGTGATTTAAAAGTTGGTGATAATATTTTATTTAAAGGATCAACAACTAATTATGAACAATCTGTAACTAGTATGCAAATTAAGAAAGTTGCAGTTCAAGAAGCAAAGTCAGGGGACGATCTTGGAATAAAAGTTCTTGATAAAGTAAGATCTGGAGATAAGATTTACAAGAGAGTCTGATTTTTTTTATTTTTTATTTTTTTTAGTTTATTTTTCTTCTATCTTTTTTGTTATTTTTTTGTATCTTGATTTTTTTTTCAATTTTTTAAATTTCAATTTTTTAATTAACGAGTCAAATAGTTGTTAGGGTCTCAATTTTTTCTTTTAGTTCAGTAATTGTTTTACAAATATTTTGTGGGGGGATTTTTATTTGTTCTTTTAAATTGGTATTATTTTTAGGATTTGTAGAAGTTATTGACTTTTTGTATTTTTCTGAGTCAAAATTTATGAGAAAACAAGTAATTCCTAGTTGAGTGCAAGCAACATAATCTGAATATTCATTACCAACATAAAAAGTGAGTTTTCCATTTTGTTTTTGAAATTGGTCGAGTAATTCTTTTTTGTTGGGTTTGTTACTCAAATCACTTTTGCAAATGTGATCAAATAACTTTTCACAATCAATAAGTTTTAGTAGTGGATTTACAATATCTTGGGGGGTTGTAGTTATTAGTGCAATTTTACAATCCTTCTTTTGTGTTTTCAACGTTTTTAATAAATCTAAATATTCGAAGTAACCTAAATTATTTTTTGCTGCAGCTTGTTTGGCAGATTTTAAAAAACACATTTGAAATAAATTTCGTGCAAGTTTAGTCATTAGCTTTTTTTCAGAATCAATGGCGGGATTGAGTCCAGTATATCTTGACATTACCCCAAATACTTCTAAAAAATAATTTGGATTATTTCCCATTAAAGCAACACTTGGGTCTTCAAGCAAGGTTGACATTAATCTGAACCAGTCTTTATGGCCTATTGCTGCTGCCTGCTCTTTAATGAGTGTTCCTGATAGATCTGTTCCAATTATCATTGTTTTAAGGTTCAGTTATTGTATTATTAAATGTTCCTTCTTAGGACTTGAGAATGGTATTGGTTGGATTTATAATTTTTATCATTTGGAGCTTAATTGTGTAAATTATCGTTATTTTGGGCAGTATTTCCTTTTAAGCGCTCAGTTACCTTTATAAATAACCTGATTTTCCTAAAATCTATTATATTTTAGGAGGTTTTCAGCATGGCTGACCAAGATGTTTATTGTATTTCATGTAAAAAGAAAGTAAGTAATTTAGCAGGTACTGCACGTTTTCCGTGTCCTAATTGTGGGGATAGTGAGATTACTCGTTGTCCAAATTGCCGTAAATTAGTTGCTAAATACACGTGCCCTAAATGTAAATTTGACGGGCCTAACTAAAAATGAGGAGGTTTTCATAATGGCAGATGTAATTGTTACGTTAAGACTTATGCCTATTTCTCCAGAAGTTAATTTGGATGAATTAAAAGGTAAAGCAGATACTATCATTCAAAGTTTCGAAGCAGAAATTGGTAAAACTATAATAACTCCAATAGCTTTTGGAATTAAAGCATTAGATCTAATTTTTGTTAGGGATGAGAAACTTGGTTCTACTGAAGCGATGGAAAAACAAATTGAAGAACTTGAAGATGTTAATTCCGCTGAAGTTATTGATGTAAGGCGAGCGTTAGGTTAACTTCACGCATCATAATTTTACATTAATATTTATTTAGAATTTTTAAATTTTTTATTTTTATCAATTTCTATATTTTTTTTTAGTTATTTGGGTTATAATTTTGATTCTTTAATTTGATTTATTATTGATTTATTGATTTGTTTGGCCATTTCTAAATTTTTAATTACTGTTAATTTGATTTTTATTTTTTTATTGATAATTTCTGATAGTTCTTTTAGGTTGAGATGATCAATCGATTTGGATTTTTTAAAAAATTTATCTAACAGTTTAATTATTGTTGGGGGGTATTGGGTTTGGATTATTGTTTCTCCGTATGTTACAACATAATATCCTCTATCAAATGTTGTGGTGGACGGGTGAAGTCCTACTTTTAGTCCTATGCTTTTATAAAATTTCCAAACATATTTGTCAAGAGAAGTATTTCCTGTGCTAAATGCGAATGATTTTATTCCTTTTTCTTTTAGTCTGCTCATCATTATTCTTTCTCGGTCGGGATGCATTAGTCCTTCCCAGCCATGCGCACCTTGATAACAATTAATATTTGGATCTCCGAGTTTAAAAGTCTCAAACCAGTCATCAATTAAGTCTTCCCAAAATTTCATCAAGTCATTTAGTGAATCGAATGCAAATACTGATACGTTGCCTTGAATTGAATCAATTCCTGTGGGGTGTATTTTTTCTTTGTTAAGGTCAGAATATAGTTGATCTAATGTTTTTTTACTTTCTAAAACCCATTTTTTATTTATTTGGAATTTATGTTCTCGTCTTTCAAGAACTTTTTCATCAACGAGTTGCAGGATTGCTTTTCTTACTGCTTGGAATGTTACACTTTTACCATATCTTTTTCTTATAAAATTGGTTAAATCAATAATTTTTAATGGATATTCTTTTGTTAAAATGCTAAATACTAAGTTCTTAATGTTGTCTTTATTTTTTCCAAGTGGAAATGTTAAATTAATCGCCATTAAACTAAATAGATTAACTATCTTTTTAAACTTTTTGGTTTAATTTATGTTGAACCAAACATAGATAATGCCTTGTGGTGGCCACTAATGGATGGTAAATGAACTTGTAATAATAACTGGTGTAACTGGTTTTTTGGGTAAAGCATATGTTTCGCAGTATGCTAATAATCGAGAGAATCGGGATACTTTGCAAATTGTGGGTATTTCTAGAGTTGCGCCTAAGATAAAAAATAGATTTGTTAAATATTGCCAAATTGATTTATTGGATTCTAAAACGACTCAGTCTTGCATTCAAAATATTGATTTAAGTGGAATAGATAAAATTGTTTATATTCATCCAGTTGGTAAATTTAAATTTGAGAGTGATTTTCAAGAACTTGATTCGGTTGTATGTTCATCTAATGTTGACACATTCAAAAACATTGCAGAGCCATTAATAAATCGAATTAATCAGTCTAAAACAAAATTGTGTTTGGTCGCATTTGGGTCGATTAGTGATTCTTTTAATGTGCCATTTTGGAGATCATACTCATATTCTAAAAATGTGTTACGAAAATATGTGCAACAAAAAGTTGCAGAAAATGAACAAGTTTCAGGATGTTTTTTTAATCTGAGTTCGGTGAGAACTGAAAATGAATCAAGATTAAGACCTTTTGCGAATACTCAGTATTGGTTATCTCCTGAAGAAATAGTAACAAGATCAGTAAATAGAATTTCTTTTGATTCTAATTGGTCTGAATTTGATATATTTAATGCAGCACCAAATTATTCTTCTGACTTATATTCAAATCATGTTGAGTTATTGGCTCGATGGGAAAAAGAAATGAGTGGTAAAAGCAGTTAAAACTTTTTTACAAACTATCTCTAATCATTTTTATTGCTTTTTTCTTAATTCCACTATCTATTTCAACTTTGATTGATCGACTTTTCTTTTTCAAAGTTCTAAGCCAAGTAACTTCTTGTTTTAAAAGTCCAAGTTCATCAAATTCTACTAAGAATGTCCTAATTCTTCTAACTGATAAGTTAGTTATATTTTGTTTAGAGCAAGTTTCTTTATATTTATGATATATTGAAGTTCCTTCTAAATCTTTTTCTTTTTGTTGAAGAATTGTTAAGAATAATAATTTTTGATGTTTTGCAAGTGTTGAAATTGTATTAAGAATTGTATCTTTTTCAAGTGCAGTATCTGCTTCATTAACTAACTCTAAAGTTATTTGATTTTTTTTCTGTGCAAGTGCAAGTTTTCCGCAAGTATCTAATAATTCGAGTGCTTTTCTTGCATCTCCACCTCGATTTGCTTCTATTTCTGCAATTTTATCGATTACTATTTTTTTCACAACTTTTGGTTGAAACGCATATTTAACGCGTGCACTTAATATGTCTCTTAATTCTTCATGGTTGTATGGTGCGAATAATATTTTTACTCTTCCTGCAGTTGATGCAGTTCTTGGTTTGATATAATCTGAAACTCGAATATCGTTTGAAATTAAGAGTGTTGAAACATTAGACTTAATTTTTTGATTAATTCTACTTAATCTGTAAAGAATATCATCTCCACTTTCTTTTAATGCATAATCTGCTTCATCAAGAATTATGAGAAGATTCATTTCAGTTTCTTTGATTATTTTTTTAAATTCACTTAATGCTTTGGTTCGAGTCCAACCTAGTCTAGGATATTCGCGATCTCCAATTTGATTTAATATGTCGATAAGAATTGTTGTTTCTGTTCTGTTTTCGCTACAGTTAACATATGCTTTTGTTAAATCAATTTTTCTTTTTTTTGCTTCTTTTGTTAATTCTTCGGTGAGTTCAGTTATCATTGCAGTTTTTCCTGTGCCGGGTGTTCCGTATAAGAAAACACAATTTACTGCGCTATTCATAAGAATTGGTGCAAGTTCCATAATAACTTCATTTTTTTCTTCTATTCTGTGGACTAGTCCTTTTTTTGGTACTAAAGAAAAAAGTTCGTTTCTATCTTTGTATACTGGATTCATGAGTACACTTGCAAATGTTAATTTCTTTGTTGCTATTTCTGTCCACCCCATTTAAGCATAAAAAATTTTAATTTTTTAATTTTAACATAATTTTCGTTTTAATGTTTTATTAAAAAGAAACTGTTTCATATTTAAATATTTTGTTTTTTGTTCCTTTATTTCCGTTTATTCCTTTAGGCTCTATTTCTTTTCTTCACTGCATTATACCTAATTTTTTTTCTTCACTACAGTATACCTAATTTCTTTTCTTCGTTTCATTATATCTATTTGGAAACAACAATATTTTTATGTGATTTCCTCTGTTTAGTTTACTATGTGGGTGGGATTGCTGGTTTGAGTTAAACAACTAGGAGCCACATATGATAAAAGGGAGTATTATGACTAAAAAACCGCCGTGCTTAAGAAAAATTTTGAATGATAATCAGGCAATTAATATTCTTAAATTACTTTATGACACAGAATATGTGTTTAAATCTTCTCATTTTGTTAAATTAACTGATATTAAAACCAAACTTTCGTTATTTAATAAACCATTTAGTGCTATTGATCTTCTTTGTGAGTCTCAGCTTATAACTTCAGATAGAAATGATTCTGATCAAGTTATTATTACGTTAACAAATAAAGGTAAAATTTTTACTGAGTCTTTTGATCATGTGCACAAAATTTTTTATGATAAGCTTGAAAAACCAAAACCGTTTAAAGTCGAATATGATTTGACTGATTTAGAAAAAAAAATTCTTGTTATTTGTTGGAAAATTTATCGTGAAACTGGCAAGTCAGTTCAGCTTCTAGCACTAACTCAAGATGTGTATCCGAGTGAGTTTCCTGAAAAAAAACGTTCGATTGTATTAAGAACTTGTTCTAAATTAGAAAAAATTAATTTAATTAAGCGAGAAACGTTTCAAAGTGTTAATTACTTTGAACTTACAGAATCAGGTAAGAGAGTCATAGCATCACAATTAATGAAGATTATTTAAAATTTTTTTATTGAACTAATTAGAATTCTAATTTTTCAAAGTTTTCAACACTGCCGCCAATTCCTCTTCGGAAATATTGCTTCTCATGCAATTATCATTAAAATGGGTTCTAGAAATTTCAAATCCTTTTTTCTTTACTTTTTTAATGACCAACTCAAATTTTGGGGTGTTAATTTTTAGTTTTTGGCAAAGTTCAACAATTGAATAAATGTCTGCAGTTTCATCTTTTTCTTCAACAACGCTTTCTTCTTTAATCAGCTGTAACCAATTAATATCAACTAGTCCAGTTTTAGAATTTTCTTTAAACATTTTTTTCACAAGTTCAAAATCCCACAATTTTCCACTCCATAAAGGTCCAAAATTTCCTTTCATTTGCCATTGTTTAACTACATTATCGCATTTTTTCTTTCCTTTGTAGCTTCTAAAAAAAATACGCACGTAATGATCTTTTGAATAACTAAAAATTGGGATCATTGCTTTTTCATATTGAACTCCTATCATTTGAACTTTTCGAATCAAAATGCGAACTGCAATTTCATGTTTGTCATCTTGATGACTTGGTGTTGCCCAGTATTTTCTTTTGCAAACTTTAGGATATGCGCCTGCAAGAGAACTAGTATCTGTTGCAGTAATTGCAATTATTCCATCTCGGCTAATTTTTTTAATAGAACTATCTAAAAAAGGATTGGGCGTTCCAAACGGATCGATGTCAATATAATCTAGTCCATTTAAGTTTAACAAAAATTTATTGGCTTCTCTATTACAAATATTGATTGAATCAGCTTTTTCAATTTTATTTAAGTCTAAATTAGCACAAAGTTCAATTTCATAATTTTCTTTATAATCATTAAACCAAATGTTGCGAATTTTTCCTTTGTTTAATTCTTTCAAAAATCTTAATCCGCGTATACCACTTCCTGCTAAAGGCAGGCCAATTTGCATTTGATCATCTGGTATGGAATTTAGTAATAGAACACTTAAATCTCTATTTAGTTTCATTATTGGATTGTAGAATGTTTCCATTTTTTTATCTACTGTTTTCTTTGCTTTTCCTTTAATTTTTATTCCATTTTCATTTATCATTTTTTTATGATGCTGATATCAAACAAGCAGTTTTATTTATATTGTTGATGGAAACTTTTAAAAACATTTCCCATCTTTGAGCTTATTATGGCTATTCGTTCACCTATTTGTTCAGTTTTAGGACATGTTGATCATGGTAAATCATCTATTCTTGATTGTATTAGAGGTACGTGTATAATAGCAACAGAAGCAGGTGCAATTACTCAGGCAATTGGAGCTTCAATTATTCCATTATCTGTTATAAAAAATAAGTGTGGCGATCTTCTAAAAGCGATGAATATGGATTTTACGATTCCTGGTTTGTTATTTATTGATACTCCTGGTCACGCAGCGTTTTCAAGTTTGAGAAAGCGAGGCGGTAACTTAGCAGATATTGCAATTTTAGTTGTAGATATTAATGAGGGGTTTAAACCTCAAACTATCGAATCAATAGAAATTTTAAAATTTTATAAAACTCCTTTTATTATTGCCGCAAATAAACTTGATTTAGTTTCGGGATGGAAATCAAATTCAGGTCCTGTTATGAAAAATTTGACTTCACAACAACCGTCTGTAATTACTGAGTTTGAAAATAAATTTTATACTCTAGTTGGAAAAATTTCTGAGTTCGGTTTTGATAGTGATCGTTTTGATCGAGTTGCAGATTTTACTAAACAAATTGGTATTGTTCCGGTTAGTGCTAAGACTGGAGAGGGTATTTCTGAATTGATGATGATGATAACAGGTCTTGCTCAACGTTTTTTAGGTGATCGACTGGAGTTTGATAGTTCTCAACCTGCTAAAGGAACAATTTTAGAAGTTAAAGAAGAGAAAGGTTTAGGAAAAACAATGGATGTAATTGTTTATGATGGTACGTTAAAAGTTAATGATTCATTAGTTATTGGGGGAGTTAATGGTTCTATTATTACTAAAGTTAGAGCATTAATGTTGCCTGCAGATTTAGCTGAGATGAGGGATAAAAAAACCAAGTTTAAATCCACAAAAGAAGTAGTTGCAGCAACTGGTGTTAAAATTTCCTGTCCTGATATGAATGGGATTGTTGCAGGTATGCCAGTTAGATCTTGTGATAAAAAAGATACTCAATTAATTGCTGATGAGATGAACCAAGAACTTAATGATATTTTAGTTCAAACAGATAAAGAAGGAATTATTATTAAGGCAGATACTATTGGTTCATTAGAAGCGCTTTCAAGTATGTTAAGAGATAGGGGCGTCACTATTAGAAAAGCATCTGTTGGAGATATTTCTAAAAAAGATGTTATTGATGCAGAATCAAATCTTGAACAAGATCCGTTATCTGCAGTAATCCTCGCATTTAATCTTAATCCTGCTGAGGACGTTATTAAAGTTTCAGCAAAAGTTAAAATTCTTGCAAATGATATTATTTACAAACTTATCGAAAATTATGAAGCATGGTTAGCTGAAGAAAAACGTAAGTATGAGCTTGAAAAAATTGGTTCGCTAACAAGGCCTTGTAAACTTAGGCTAATTCCTAATTATATTTTTCGTCAGAGCAATCCTGCAATTGTAGGTGTTGATTTATTAATTGGAAAACTTTCAACAAATGTTATGCTTATGAAAGAAAATGGGGTTGAGGTTGCGTTAGTTAAAAGCATTCAAAAAGAAAAAGATTCTGTTCAATCTGTAGATGAAGGAAGTCAAGTTGCAATTTCTCTTCCAGGAGTAACTGTGGGCAGGCAAATTGTGGAAGGTGAAAATTTGTTTGTATCTATGCCTGAAAAAGATTTTATTAAATTAAAAGAGTTTAAAGAATTATTATCCAATCCTGAACGGGAATTACTTAAGGAAATTGCGATGATTAAACGAGAGCAGAATCCTGTTTGGGGAATATAATTTTATTAACTTCCCTATTGGCTGGCCTACATAAAAATGAATATCAAAAAAAAACAAGGATCTTATCATATTCTTAATTCTAAAGAAAAAAAGAATGTTATTAATTTAATTAATTCTCAATGGGGCTGTAATGTTAATTTTGATAATTTAAGTTTTAAAACAAATTTAACAAAATTAAATGATTCTGTGCTTGAACAAAATAACTTATCTGAAGAAGAATGTTTTGGCGAGGTTGCATTAATTATTAATTCTAAAAATAAACTTTTTCTAATTTCTCGGGGATTTGATGTATTATCTGATGAAATGAGTTTTTTTAGACTTGAAAAAATGGGACTTTATTTTGCAACTCTTGATCGAAATGAGATTCGTCTTTCTATGGAGGGATCTCAAATAATTGGATCTATTGCAACAAAAAATATTTTGGAATTGTCTGAAGCACAAGTTAAAGAATGGATTTTAGGTTTTGATTTATCGTTTGATGATCTTTCAGAAGATGCGATTTCAAATTATTCTGGCTATGTTATTGTTAAGTATAAAACTGATTTTTTATGTGTTGGCAAATTTTCAAATAAGGATAAAAAGTCGTTTCTTAATTTTGTGCCTAAAAGTCGCAGAATTAAAATAATTTCTTAGCTGTTATCCACAACGTAATCTATGATTTCTTGGTTGTTATCAACTCTATATCTTCTAAGGCGATCAAGTTCATCAACAAGTCGTCCTTTTTCTATTGTTGGCGGGCGTATTAAGTCTCTACTAATTTTTCCTGTGTGGTTTTCAAAATATGTTCCCATGGACTTTTCAAGTACTGTTCTTCGTTCGACTTCTTTTAAATCGTCTTTACAATTGGCACAAGTTTCTGCTGCTTGTAAAAGTGCAGTTCCAACTCGGGTTTGTGCTTGATTAAGGTTTCGTTGACCTAAATATGCTCGAGTGAAAGCACATAAAGTTAAATATTTATAAAAATCATAACTATGTTCAACTAATTTTTCTTGTCCATGTTGGACTAATGGTTCTTGTCGTAAAACTCCGATTATAACGCTTGCTTTATCATATCTTTCGTAAGCTTTGAGTCCTGCGCGAAGAATAAATTCTTGGGGCAATTCTTGCATTTTTCGAGTTAAATCTGTAATTCTTTGTCGAATTTTATTTGCGGGATCATCTGTTTCTATTTGTTCTTGAAAGTCTTTGATTAAATTTTTCCTTAATGTGACTAAAAGCCCCATTTTTTGTTCAACTATTTCAAGATCTTCTTCTAAAAGTAAATCTGTGTATACTCGTTGAATTTTTTCAGCATATTTGTTTAAAATTATTGTATCAATTATTGCGTCGTATCGTCTAAAATTTTTCATTCGTTTTCGTTTTTCGTTTTTTATTTGATGAGGACTTAAATCTGCGCTTAAACTTAATTCAATAATTTTTTCGAGTTCGGCGTCACTAAAATTGTGATTTCGTTCAACATCGCTAGAGTAATCTTGATAACTGGCACTTCCAACTTCATCAATAAAATGTTCTAAACTAGTTCTATATTGTAGTTCAATTAAATCTACTGTTTCAGTAGTTGTTCCATCTAATTGATCTTCTGTAACTGTTCGTTCAAAATATGCGTGTCGTCCTTTATACCCATTTTTTTTCGGGTGGGCAGTGTAATCTTTGTAGGGTGCAGGTTGTTTTTTGGCCTTTCTTAGTAAGAGTAAGGTTGATAATTGAGACATATCATTAACTTTTACTGGCAAGTATCCTGCAGGGACATCTTTTGGAACTATCGCAAAACTATTTGCTTGTTTTTTTTGTCCGGGAAGTTCGCTTAATGAGAATATTAATGAATCAGTTTGTGTTTGCTTTCTTCCTACAAGTATTTTTTGGAAAAATAGTGTTGCATCTTCTAAATATTGGGGATTGTTTTGTTGCGCACGAAGGATGAGGATTAAATCACCTTCTCTACAAAAAACATATTTTTCACGTTCTATTTCCTGGGCTGCAATTGGATCTGTATCTTCTGGATTGGTGGCAGAGGGTGTGCTCAATTGATTTTTGGAGATTTCTCTTTCAAAATAAAATAAGTTTCGCATCAAGCCTTTCGCTGCAGTCTCTGCTGCACTAACTTTTTTTGCTTTGTAAATTTTTAAAAGTCCTGCGAATTTAGCTGCGGCAGATTTTTTATTGTCTGCTTTGACAATATCTATTTTCACATCCAATACGTCTTCAATTGATTTTCTATATTCTCGACTAGCAATTGTAAACTGTGTTCGGGAAGGTTCATCAGGTTGTAATTGAGAACTGACGTATGTTACTGGATTTAGTTTTACAACATTAAACTGTATTAATTCACAAGTATCAATTATTGTTTCAATATCTGTTTTTACTTGATCGGAATTGGCCTCTTCAAAATTGTGAACATAAATATTGAGTAGTTTTCTAAACGCTAAATCGAAGTCTTGTTTGAATAATTCATCAAAATCTACTGGTGAATATTGCCATAAATGAACTCTGTCTTCAATTAGCCGTTTAGCTCCAGTTACTGTGCCTCTTTCTAAAATTTTTTGTAAGCTGGTAGTTTTATTTGGGTGAGGTATGCTAGCTTCATATATTTTTAAAATTTGTGCGAAGTATGCGTCAGGATTTTTCACGTTTCGCCCAGGTAATTGATCATTCATTCCAACTAAATGTTCTAAGCATTCTAACTGTTGATCTTCTTTGAATCCTCTTTTTGCATCTCTTCCTTTTTTTTCATGTTCTGTTTTACGCTGAAAATATTTTGTTGTACGTTTAACTTTTTTTCTAAATTCTGTGATGCATGCATTCATATAAGTTATATCTTGAGAAACATATGCTCTTACTAAGTCAATATCAAATTCTGTTTCGTTTTGATCTTGGTGTATATCAAGTAATTTGGCAAATAATTCTTTAAAATCTCCTCTTTCATAATTATTTATATCAAATGGGGTGTATTGCCAAGTTTTTGGATTGGCTTTAACGATTCTTTCTAAATATGAAGTGTCTTCTTGTTTTGCTGCATGAAAAAAATCTACTTCAGGAGTATCGGGGTGATCTCGAATAATTCTTATCCCTTTAGTATCTCCTTGAATTTTATCAAATCTAAATGATGATAGAAATTTCTTTTTTACTTTTCGTATTAGTTTAAGTCTGGAATATAATGTTCGTAGTCCTTTGCTTTGTTGATAACTTTCATATTTTGTTGCATTTCCTTGAGTTGTTTTTTTAAAGTCGGTTATAGGTAATTGTAATAGTGCGCAAATATAAAATTCTGAAAATTCACCTATTAAATGGTCAAATCGTTCTTCTTCTTTTGAAAGTTCGAAATCTAGATTATCTAATAGTTCTCTTGTTTGGCTGATCATATCAGTAGTTAAGTCATTTCCTGAGATGATTTGCCTATAAAATTCTCCAACTTCATTTGAGATTTCATTTATTCTGGCAGTTTCAAAATCTGCTTTTTTTGTGGATTTCATAGTTTCAATATTTATTTTCGTATTTTTAATTGATTTTCACTGCTGTTTAAGCAACACATGATTTATAAACATTCCGATAAGTAATTACTGCTAGGTCGTTACGGACTTTTACGCTATTTAAGTCAGTTTTTTGCTTCGTTTCCGAACGTGCGGTGCGCACAAGCATTTTTATGCTGTTTTTCAACGCCTTTTTAAATCGAAACATTTATATACTATTCAAAACCTATGTCCTCTCTATGCCACAGCAAAGTGTATTCCGCGGAATTATAGAGTTTTTTGGGGATCTAGGAGTTTATGATGTTATTCTCCCTTTCATTCTTGTTTTTACGATAGTATTTGCAATACTTGAAAAGTCGCAAGTATTTGGTTCTGAAAAAATTAAAGATGTAGAATATACTCGTAAAAATCTTAATTCTATGGCTGCATTTGTGATTGCATTTTTAGTTGTAGCATCAACTCGTCTTGTAGCGATTATTAATCAGGCATTAGCTCACATGGTTTTATTGCTTCTAGTTTCAGTTTGTTTTCTTATTTTAATAGGATCATTTATGAAAGAGGGAGAGGTTGCATATCTTAAAGAAGGATGGTGGAGAACATCATTTATGATTGCAATGCTTATAGGTATTATTTTAATTTTTATGAATGCACTTGGTTGGTTAGAACCTTCGTGGGCATATTTAATTAATCATTGGGACTCAAATATTGTGGGGTCGATTGCTTTGATGATTTTAGTTATTGTTTTCATGTATTTTATTGTAAAGTCTCCAAAAGATGCAGCAGATAAAAAAGATTAAATTTATTTTATGATCTATAGTCAAGGATTAATGAAATTTATTTAAATCCAAATTTTTAAATTAAATCTTTAAAACAAATTTTTAAATCAAAACTTATAAAATCAAATCTTATAAAAAGGATAAATATAAATACTAATAATCATTAATTTAACATAAAATATATTTTAATTCAATTTTTTTAAAATAAATTTTAATATTTTAATTAACAAATAAAAAATTTAATTTCGATTTTTAAAAGGAGGTAATAATATGGTAGGTTTCCAAGACGTCATTTATAGGCTTGAATACATGGGCTTAAGTGATGTACTACTCCCTTTCTTACTTATTTTTACAGTTGTTTTTGCAATCATGCAAAAGACCCAACCATTAGGTGATAAGAAACAGTACAATGTAGTTATTGCTCTTGTGTTGGCGTTGGCGACAGTAATTCCGCATGTTCTAGGATATTATCCTGCGAATGGAGATGTGGTTTCAATAATTAATAAGGCATTACCTAGTGTAAGTATTGTCTTAGTCGCGATTGTTATGGTCTTTTTGGTTGTTGGTCTGTTTGGTGGAAAGGCTCAATGGGGTTCATCTTTATCTGGTTGGATCGCTTTTGGCGCATTTGCTTTAGTGTTTTTCATTTTCGCAAGAGCTGCTAATTGGTTACAATATTGGCCTGATTGGCTTTGGTGGTTAGATGATCCTGATACGCAAGCATTACTAATTGTAATTGGTGTTTTTGCTTTAGTTGTATGGTTTATTGTTAAAGAACCAGGCAATCCTAATGACGAAGGAGTTATCAAAAAAACTGGTGATCAATTCAAAGAGTTATTTGATGGTAGCAATTAAATATTTTTTTTATTTTCACTTATTTTTTATTTTCATTTAGTTTTCATTTTCAAATATGTTTTAAAGAGGTTCATTAATGGCATCATTTTTAGATATTGGGTTAATCAATTACTTTGGAGTTATTCTTCCAATTCTTCTAGTGTTTGTTCTATTATTTGGAGTTTTACAAAAAACTAAAATTTTTGGGGATAGTAAAGGGTTACAATCAATAATTGCTTTTTGTATTGCTTTAATGTTAATAATTGTTCCAGGAGTAGTTGAAGTTATCAATATTATGGCTCCTTGGTTTGTTTTAATGTTCATTTTTTTCTTCATGATTATTGTTAGTTTGAAATTTATGGGTGTTAATGATGATTCCATAACGACTTATATGAGTAAAGATTGGGAAACTGCACATTGGTTTATTCTGGCAGTGGGTTTAATTATTTTTATTGGTGCAATCTCTGCAGTATATGGTGGTTCACTTCTGCCATTTTCTGAAGAAGAAAATGTTACGGGTGTTCAAGGAGAAGACTTAACTGTTGATACGGGCAATTTTAATAGTAATGTGGGCGCATTAATTTTTCACCCTAAAGTTATAGGTATGGTGTTTATTTTAATTCTAGGATCGTTTACTATTCGTTTATTGGCTGGTAAGTCTAGTTAAACCGTTTGAGATTTATTAATAGCTGAAGTTACAAATCAAGATTAATTCTAATTAAATATTATTTAGATAATTGTAGAATACACCTTATTTTAAATTATAAAAAAAGAAATAAAAAAATGAAAAAAGTTTTAAAATTATTTTTTAATCTTTTTCAAATCATCAGTTATTCTGGATAATTCATTGATGTTATCTAAAAATCCGGGGAGAACTTTTTGAAATACTTTTTCTAGTGCTTTAACTTCAGTACCAACATCCATTATGTGGTGGTCGTATTCTCCTACTTTTTCTAAAATTCCTGTGTGTAGTTTATCAAAATTATCTTTTAGATTTTGAAAGTCTGCTTCAATTTTAGTAATTCTTGCTTCAGTTTTATCTTTCCAATCAATAATTCGACTAATATTGGCAGTTAGTTCTTTCCATTTCTCATCAATTATTGCTTCTACTAACTCTTCAATTCTTTCTTCAGTATTTTCTCCACCGCCATAGTCTGCTCCAGAATTTCCTGGATCTCCTTGAGGAGGATAACCTGCAGGAGGGGGAGGCATGTTTCCTTGAGGCATTGGTTGCCCTTGAGGATATCCTTGCCCAGGGGGCATTCCTTGAGGATAATCAGCCATTAAATATCACCTTCTTTTTTTTATGATTAAAATTATGGGTATTAATTATTTTTTTAAAAATTGATTGAGTTATTCTTCAAATTCTGCTTCTTGTGACTCATGCTCTTCAATTAATTCATTTTCGCATTCATATATTTTGTTGATGTCTTCAGCATCAGGTACTGGAATCTTTTGTGTTAAATCTATTTCATAAAATCCTTTATATATTTTTGAATAATCTGTACCCTGTATTTGTAAAAAATTTATTATTTGATTATTGCTTAATCCTTGTTTTTTTAAAACCAGAATCATACTTTGTACTTCTTCTTCACTCATTGTTATCATGCTCTATAGTTGTTATTAATGTCACTTCTTTTTTTTATTTTAAAATTATTTTATTGTTAATTGTTTATATTTATCAGTTACTTTACTGTGGGTATTGGTTAGTGCAGTTGTTTTTTTAAATGTTCCTTTTTTTGAGTAATAGATTATTCTTATTTTAAAGTTTATTTTATAAGTTCGTTTTTGAAGTTCAATTTTATTTATTTCAGAAACATTTATATAACTAATAATTTATTATTTTAATTTATAAGAGGTGGTTTTTATTTCAGAGGATCAGTCGACTAAAGAAGATAGTTCTAATGAGACTAAAGTGGATTCTAATTCTAGTGAGAAAACTAATTATTTTGATGAAGCTACCTTGTCTAAAAGTGTTGATTCTAATTCATCTGAAGGGGATAATTCTTCTAAAGAACAGGTTGAAGGTGAAGAAAGTAAAGCATCAGAACAAACAACTGCGTCTGAACAAACAAACAATTCATCCTATTCAAACACTTCTGAAAAACCAAAATCATCAAAACCCATTCTTGATCCAGATCACATGCCTATTGTTGCGGGTCGTAGTATGGCTGATTTAAAAAAATATGGGACTAAAGGTGCGCTTCTTTTAGGGAAAAAATATGTTGATAAGGGAGATAAAATTTTTATGGGTGATAATCTTTATTTGGATATTTCAAATGCTCACGTAATGCTTATTTGTGGTAAGCGGGGTGGTGGAAAATCATATACTATGGGGGTTATTGCAGAAGGTTTATCTTTATTGGAAGAAGAGGTTAAACAAAATTTATCAATAATTCTTTTAGATACTATGGGTATTTATTGGACTATGGGGCATGCGAATAAAAAAGAGCATAAGCTTCTAGAGCCATATGGAATTGATCCGCACCCAGTAGATATTGTGATTTATACTCCTGAAAAGTTTTATTATGATTATAAAAAAAAGGGAATTCGTACTGACTTTCCGTTTTCAATTAATATTTTTGAAGTTGAAGCTGATGATTGGTGTGCTGCATTTCATCAAGATAAGTATTCTCCCGAAGGTATTTTTATTTCTAAAATTGTGGAAGAGCTTACAGAACAAAAAGCTAAATTTAATTTTGATGATATCTTTAAATTTCTTGATGATGAAAAAGATACTTCAGTTGAAGTTAAAAATGCAGTTAAAAATATGTTTAAAACAGCTACTGCTTGGGGAGTTTTTACAGATCACGGAACCCCTCTTCAAGATCTTGCTAAAGGTGGACAAATTACTGTTTTGGATGTAAGTTGTTATGCTACAATGCCTGGTGGCTGGGATGTTAAAACATTAGTTGTGGGTATTGTGTCGAAACATTTATTTATTTCTCGAATGTCTTTTCGTAAAGGTGAGGAACTTAACGAAATTAAGTATATGGAAAAATATTTTATCGATCAAAAATCTGTGGATTCGGAAAAAAAGCAAGAAATGCCACTTGTTTGGTTAGTTATTGATGAGGCTCACGAGTTTTTACCCCTCAAACCTGAAGATGCTAATGCTGCAACAGAACCATTAGTAATTATTATGCGAGAAGGTCGTCAACCAGGTATTTCTTTAATTGTTGCAACTCAACAACCAGGTAAAATTCATACTGATGTTATGACTCAATTAGATACGGTTATTGCGCATCGTATTACTGCAAGATTAGATATGCAAGCATTAGGGCTTCTTGCTCAAAGTTATATGGAGCACGGTATTTCTCGTGCTATGAATGAACTTCCAAGTCTGAAGGGAAGTGCAGTTATTTTTGATGATTTAAATGAGAAAATTCATAAAATTCGTATTAGGCCTAGATTTACTTGGCATGGCGGTGCTAGTCCTAGTGCAATCAAGGATGATTAGTCCTTAAATTAATTATGTTAAATATCTAAAAGTGTTCATCTAAATATTTTAAAATTAAATCCGATTCTCCAATAAACTTCCCTTCAATTTCAATTACTGGAACTGTTCCGACGTTACTTTTTTCTTTAAGTTCTTGTCTTAATTTATCTTTGAAATCAAAGCTAACATTTATTTTTTCATAATCTATTTTGAGTTGTTCTAATTTAAGTCGGATTTTTTCACAGAAGGGGCATTGTTCAAATTGATATAGTTTGATTTGAGTCATAGTAGTGTTGCAGCTGGGACAGAGGTTTAAATGTATTTTGTTTAGAAAAATAGCTCATAACTAAATTAACATTATTTTTTATAAATTTTTTCAATCCATAATTTCTTAAAAATGGGGATTGTAAGTGTTGATAACACAAATGCGACTGAAGGAACAATTGCATTAATCCAAGGAGACGGTAGTGTTGCAAAATAAAAAAAGATAACTATTACAAGATATGTTAAAATAACGATTAATAATTTTCGAGTCCAGCTTGTTTCCCAAGCTTTATCAGATTCTACTTTTTTATTTCTTATTTTAATCAATTTAATTTCTTTTTTTAATTGAGTTATATCTTGTTTTGCTTTTTTCATAGTTTTACCTTTATTATTATGTAACTTTTCTATTTTTCGCATATTTCATAAAAATTTTTCATTATTTTTTTTCCAATGTCTCCACTTATTTCTGGGTGGAATTGCACTCCATAAATTTCTTTTGTTTTATGTTTCATAGCTTCAACATTTGAACTTTTCGATTTTGCTAATAATTCAAAATTTTTTGGAAGTGTGATTTGTTCACGGTGGTCTTGTTTTAATTTTTCTTGTTTATTCAAATTCAAAAATAACTTTCTTTTTTTAAGTATGTTTATTGTTTCCCAACATTTAATTTCATTACCTGTTGATACTTTAGATCCAAACACGACCCCTACAACTTGGTGTCCAAAACAAATGCCAAAAATTGGAATTTTTATTTTTTTTAAGAATGCAAATTTCTTTTTATATTCCAAAATATGCTTGCCAATCATTACTGGCGAACCACTAATGACAATTCCAGTAATCTTCTCGCTAAGTTGGATATTTTCTGGCTTTCGTAAAATGACTTTATGGCCGGTTTTCTTGGCCATTTGAGATATTTCTTTAACTCTCTTACTACCACAACATACAACTAAAATCATTTTTATTCTATTATTACTTCTTTTCCATCTTCAGTAATAATTTTTTTCTCATTTTGTTTTAATTGAGTAGAATTATTGTCTAAATTATTATTTTTTAATTCGCGCATTTCGATTTTTATTTGTTCTTTTATGAATGCTTCTTCTTGCATTTTTATGTTAAGATCTTTAAATTGTGATTCAACTTCATCTTTGATTATTCGAAGTACTGCATCTCGTGTTACAAAGTTTATGGGATTCCATAAATCAACATATTTTGCTAGTGACTGAACTTCATTTCGTTTTGCGCAATCTTTTAATTCACGAACCATGATTTTCATTTTATCTGTTAAATCAGTCATTTCTTTTTTTAGTTCTTTCATCTCTTCATGTATTGCGCCAATTTCAGTCATAATTTTTTTATTATTATTTAACATGTTTTGATCTGTAACTTGTGTTTTTTTTCGTAAGTTGGTATATCGTTCTTCCAAGGTCATAAGTCGTCGGCTTAGATTATTGATCTCTCCTGCATAATCAGTTTTTGGACCTCCTGCCATCGCACCTGGTTTTTTTGAAGGGCCAAATAGACTAAATCCTCCTTTTTTTGGAGCTCCACTTGGTTGCATTCCTGCTGGCATCCCTCCTGGTCCAGTTTGTGGGGGTGGCATTCCTGGTGGTGTTTGCATATTTTGTTGATCTACCATTTTGAGTTAATTTTATATAATTAGCTTATTATTTTATTATAGATATTTATTTATATTTAAATTTATATTTAAAGTGGATATTTAAATTTATTTAAATTATCCTGTTTTATGAGTTGTATGTAAGTCGTGCATATTAATTATAAATCAATATTTGTTTATTTCAAAGTGGTGATTTTTTAAAAGTGGTGATTTAATGGGAGTTTTTGGAACTAAAGTACCTTTGTTTGGTTATGAACTAATTCATGAAGGCGAAGATAACATCATGCGTATTAATTATGATGGTGCTGCTATAGTTCCATCTTTAGAAAATTCTGGTATTGTAATGAGTAAAACTTGTGATAATCTTATTGAATCTCCGGAAACCACTAAAATTGTTTTTTCTCAAAGTAGGGAGTATGAATATGATGCAAATCAAGTTAACCTTATTAAAGAAATTGCGTTTGTTTTTGATCAAGTTAGCAGATCTAAAGATAAATTCGAGTACCAAAAATTTTTAGTAGTGCCAGAAGGTAAAATTTTTGCAAATAAGTGGTACACTGAAATTCAAAATATTGTTTTTAGAACTATGAAGTCAGATCCTGTTGGGGCGTATGTTGAATTAAAACGGGTATTGAGACGAGAACATATTAATTATGAAAAACTTCTTGAGGAAAAATTAATTCCTTGTTTTGAAGTTTATTTTGAGATGTTAACTTTTGTTATTGGGCTTCTTGATAAAACAAAATTAATTACTGCGGCAAAACCATTCCTTGCAGGTTATAAAATTCATGATAGGGAAGTTTATCGTAAGTTTTTTCATCCATTCATCAAGCCTGATTTTATGTATACAAAATTAATGGCGGATTATCCTGAAGGTGGCGAAGAAATGGCTAACTACACAGTGGGCGAAGATACTGAAGTTACTGTGTTTAGGATGCCTGAATCAGTCCAATATTTATATCACATAATGCCTCCTGAATTTAAGTTGTCAGAAGAAGAATATGAACTTCTCGATTTGGCAAGAAATATTCTTGCAGAACATAAACCAACAAGACAAGAATTTACAGATCCTGCTCGTATGAGAGAAGTTTTTGTGAGCGTAGGTAAAGACTTAATCGAAGAACTTTCTGCGTATAGAGGGATGAATTTTCCTGAGAGTGTTGTTAAAAAACTTGCTCGAATTTTAGTAAGGTATACGGTTGGGTTTGGGTTGGTTGAAGTTTTACTGCAAGATGAAGAAATTCAAGATATTTCTGTTAATTCTCCTCAAGGAAGAATTCCTATTTTTTTAGTTCATGGGGAGTATTCAGATTGTATTACTAATGTTATTCCAACTAAAACTGAAGCGGAAAGTTGGGCTACAAAATTAAGAATGATTTCTGGACGGCCACTTGACGAGGCTAATGTTATTTTAGATACTGAACTTGAAATTCCTGGAGCAAGAGTTAGAGTTTCAACAATTACTGAGCCATTAGATCCGTCAGGTTTAGCATTTTCTTTTAGGAGACATAGGGATCGTCCTTGGACTCTTCCATTATTCATAAAATATAAAACACTTAATCCTCTTGCAGCAGGGTTATTATCATTTATTGTTGATGGTACTAGATCAATGATGATTTGTGGTACTAGAAGTTCAGGTAAAACTGCATTTTTGACAGGGCTTCTTATTGAGATTATGAGGCGGTATAGGGTTATTACTGTTGAAGATACATTAGAGCTTCCAACAGATTCTATGAGGCATTTAGGTTTTAATATTCAACCAATGAAAGTTGCATCTGCTCTTGCTAAAGGTAGTAGTGAAATGAGTGCTGCAGACGGTATTCGTGCAACACTTAGGCTGGGAGATTCAGCATTAATTGTTGGTGAAGTTAGATCTGCTGAAGCAAAAGCACTTTATGAAGCAATGCGTGTTGGTGCTGCGGCAAATGTTGTTGCAGGGACGATTCACGCAGATTCACCGTATGGTTTATTTGACAGAGTTGTTAATGATATTGGAGTTCCTAAAACAAGTTTCAAAGCAACAGATATAATTATTATTGCAACTCCAATTAAAAGTCCGGATGGTTTACATAAGTGGAGAAGAATAACTCAAATTACTGAAGTTAGAAAAACTTGGAATGATGATCCTTTGTTAGAAGGGGGATTTGTAGATTTAATGAAATACGATTCAAAAACAGATCAATTAGTGCCAACTGACGATCTTTTAGACGGGAATAGTGATGTTTTAAAACTTATTGCTGCAAATATTCCTGACTTTGCAGGTGATTGGGATGCGGTTTGGGATAATGTTGAGCTTAGAGGAAAGATTAAAGGTTACATTACTGAAAAAGCAATCGAAACTGGGGATGATGAAATGTTTGAAGCACCATTTGTGATAAAGTGTAATGATGTTTTCCATTTGATGACTGAAAAAGTTAAGAACGAAACTGGAAAGTTAGATGCTAAACAGATTTTTTTTGAGTGGCAAACTTGGTTTGATCGGGATCTCAAAAAAAGAAAAATTAATAAGTCGTATAATGATAACAAATAATAACTGCTAAGGTAATTAATTATTTTTATGTTATGACATATTTATTCATAAATTGTAAGAGGTATTAAAAATAATATGGTTCAACAACTTCCGGCAAATAGTGCACAACAACAAATTCGCAGGGCAAATCCGAGTAATGTTCAGTTCCAAAATAATCAACAAATGTCAAGTCGTTCTAATCCAAATGTGGCAGGAACTGCTCAAACGAAAACTTCGTCTGCAAATATAAACAAAAAACCGTTTGATTTTAAGGTTTATATGAAATCATTTGGGAATTTTTTTAAGGATTTTAAAAACACTGGTTCTTTTCTAAAAAATTTGCCAGTTTGGTTTAAAAAGCAAGAACAAACAACTATTTTGGCAGTTGTAGGCATAATTTTAGGAATTATTTTAGTTTTAGTGGGAATTATTCTTTTAATTTTGTAATATTTTTTTAATTCTGCAGTATTCTTTTATTTTTATGCTGTTTTTTTATATTTCCTAATATGTTTAAGTTAGTGTGAATTATTCTTTTAATCAGTTAATTAACTTCTTTTTTTAACTTTTAATTACTATTCATACGTAAAATATATAAAAAGACCGAGGTTCTTTCAATATTTATGGGATCTGAAAATACAAGAAATTCGGGTGGGAAACAAAGTTTAAGGAGTTCTCAAAGAAAAACTCCTAATAAAATCAAGGCTAAACCAATTAATAAACCAATTAAAAAACCCATTAAAAAACCTACTTTGGCAGCCACATCAACTAATTCAGTTGCGCCGTCAGTTTCTGAAAATAATGCTAGTATTAATTCTCAAACTAAACCTACATTTTCAACTAATCGCAATAATCATGGTGCGAATAAACCTAAATACAATTCTACCAAACCGAATTATGTTAAGTCTAACTCTGCTGCTAATACTAATTCAGCTAATGTGACAAATTCACGTAAAACTGCCTCTACTGCGCGTCCTGTTTTGGCATCAAATCCTGCTTCAGTTCATAATCGCACTCCTAATCCAAACAGTAATAATAAAAAATTTACACCTAACCGGAATAATTCTAATAATAATAATAATAATAATTTTAATCGTAATAATTCACGTTCGAATCCTAGATATAGAAAAACAGATTCTAGATTTCATAAAAAGCCATTTAATAAAAATAGAATTTTTGTTGATTTCAAAAAAATTGACTTAAAAGAGATAGAATCAATTTTTGCTACTGTTTTAAAGAGAGTAACGCCTTCTGAAAAAAAAATACTAAAAGAAGTAAATGAATTTATCACTAAAATAAATTACGAATTGAAAAAAAATAATCTTAAAGCAGTTGCAGTTTTAGGTGGATCAATCGCTAAAGGAACTAATCTTAAAGGTGATCATGATTGTGATATTTTTGTTAAGTTTGATGTTTCATATAAAAATTATGATATTTCTTCTTTATTATTAAGAGCGCTTCGTCCTTTTCGTCCAAATCCAGTTCATGGTAGTCGAGACTATTTTCAAATTATGAAAACTTATTGTTACGAGATAGTTCCAGTACTTGATATTTCGATTCCTGAAGATGCAGTTAATGTTACTGATATGAGTCCTATGCATGTTACTTGGGTCGCAAATCGTGCGGGTTATACTAAAGATATTCGTTTGGCTAAAATGTTTTGTAAGTCTCAAAAAGTTTATGGTGCAGAATCATATATTCAGGGTTTTTCAGGACATGTTTTAGATATTTTAACGATTCATTACAAAGGATTTGTAAATCTATTAAAAGCATCTCTTGGTTGGTCGACAAAAGAAGTTGTTGATGCTGAAAATTATTTTAAAGGAAAACCGTATTTAGCACTTAAAGAACTTAATATTTCTAAATTAGATTCTCCCTTGGTAGTTATAGATCCAGTCCTTAAAGATCGTAATGCTGCAGCAGCACTGTCATTGGAAAAATTTGAATTATTTAGGCAAGCTGCAAAGAATTTTTTAACAACTCCCTCAAAATCATTTTTTAAATTAACTCCAATAACAATTCCTGGGTTAAAAAAAGATGCAGGTAAAAATTCATTAGTGATTCTTGAATCAAAACCATTAGAAGGAAAGTCTGATGTCGTGGGCGCTAAATTATTAAAAGTTTTCACTTCAATAAAAAATCAAGTTAAGTTTAATGATTTTGAATTAATTGATTGTGGGTGGGAGTGGAATAAAACTGATCCTGCATTATTTTGGTTTGTGTTTCCTCCTGCGGATATTTCTTCGTCAACAACTAGAATTGGGCCTCCATTAAGTGAAACTTTTCATGTGGAAGATTTTAAGCGAAAGCACGCTAAAACTTTCGAAGAAAATGGTCGTATTTGTGCTGATGTAAAAAGAGATTTTAAAAATCCTATTTCCTTTATCAGAAATGTTGTGAAAACTGATGAACTTATTTTAGACAAAGTTAAAAAGATTGTGATGAAGCGATTGTGATAAAGCAATTGTGGTTGAACAATTGTAATGTTCCAATTGTGGTGAATCGATTGTGTTTGGACAATTATAATAAAAAGATTGAGTGATTAAATAAACTTATTGCTAATTTATTTTTACTTTTTGAGGTGTGATTTATGAAAGTTATTTTACCTTTAGCAGGTTATGCGACCAGGTTATATCCGTTAACTGAAAACTTGCCTAAAGCATTATTAAAAATTAATGGCACGCCAATACTTGAACATGTTTTAGAAAAAGTTCTAAATGTGCCTGAAGTTGATGAGATTTTTATAGTTTCTAATGATAAATTTTATTCTCAGTTTATTGGATGGTTAGATGAATTTAAATCAAAAACTGATTTAAAAATTAAAATTCATGTACTTAACGATAATACTAAATCTAATGAAGATCGTCTTGGAGCAGTTGGGGATATTAATTTTGCAGTAAAAGAAGGCGGTATTGATTCCGATGTGTTAATGCTTGCAGGAGATAATGTATTTGGTTTTGATCTAAATTGTCTTAAAAATTTAGCAAAAGAAAAGAATTCTTCAGTGCTTGCAGGATTTGATCTTAAAGATCCTAAAAAACTCGCTAAAAAATTTGGAGTTGTATTAATTGATGATAATTATAAAGTTACAGGATTTGAAGAAAAACCACAACATCCTAAATCGTCTTTAGCTGCAACAATGATTTATTATCTTAAAAAAGAAGATATTAAATTATTAGCAGGTTTTTATGATCAATCGTTTCCTGATAATTGGGGTGAATTTGCCAAATATCTTGCAGAATCAAAAGAATTATATTGTTTAGTTTTTGAAGAGACCTGGTTTGATATTGGTAATAAAGAACAATACGAGGAAGTTAATAAATTGGCAGAGGAAGGTAAACTAAATATTTGATGTGCAAATATGTAAGTTAGATCTAAAATTTAAAATGAGTATTTTTTCATCAATTATGAATTGGACTTTGGAAATATTTGCGCCTCTTGGTTATTGGGGTTTATTTATTCTTGCATTTATTGAGTCTAGTTTTTTTCCAATTCCGCCTGACGTTTTACTTATTGTTTTGTGTGTGGCATCTCCAGAATTAGCTTTGTTGTATGCATTTATTTGTACAATTGGTTCTGCATTGGGTGGTGCATTTGGTTATTTTATTGGTTTTGTAGGGGAGAAGACTGTTCTTGAAAAGTTTTTCAGTAAAAAGAAAATAGAAAAAGTTCACAAATTGTTTGACAAACATGGTGTGTGGGCGGTAGGTATTGCAGGTTTTTCACCAATTCCTTATAAGATTTTTACAATTTCTGCAGGTTTATTTTATATTAATTTTTGGAAGTTTTTTATTGTATCTTTCTTTTCTAGAGGAGCTCGATTTTTTATAGTTGCGATTTTGATTATGTTATATGGTCAAGTTATTGTTCAGTTTCTAGAAAAATATTTTAATATAATTACTCTGGGAATAGTTTTAATTGCTGTTGCGATTTTCTTTGGCTACAAATACTTAAAGAAAAAACAACAAGTTCCCTCGCATAAAAAAGTAAAATTAAAAAAGTAGAATTTAAACAATATTATTTAAACAAGATAACTAAATTTATTTTCTATCTTTATTTTCTTCTCGTTTTTGAATTGTTCGATATAAGTGATAGCTCATCACAAATTCTAAAAATGGATCTGTTTTAACTGCTTCTAATAATTCGGCTTTTACAAAATCTAAATCTTCTTGCGCGTCATCTAATTTAACAAGAACGTCACCTTCTAAAATCCAATTTAATGGGTACATTTCATTTCCTTTGATTGTATAATCTGCAAGTTTTGAAGTCTCGCCATTTTTCATTTTTACAATTTTTGAATGAAGGTGCCCTAAACTAATTGCACTTGTTGCAGGATCCATATCATCGCGTATCATATTTTTTCCTTCAAATTCGTGACTAATAATTTGATCAACATCATCAATTAATGCTCGTACATCAGGTCTACTAGTTTCACTTGGTATTAAGAATAAAATATCTAAATCAGAGTATCTATTGGCGTCGCCATATTTTACAGAGCCATAAAGTAAAGGAATAACATCTTGTTCATCTAAATCGTCTGAAACATCAGATAGTATTTCTACGAGTCCTTCACGTATTCTTGTTGAATCGCGGGTTATGGTAGATTCATCTCGAACATAACTTTGTGTTTGAGCCCACATAGAATTAAAATCTCCAATTGAAGCAAAATCTTCTTCTGATGAATACATTGTTGCAACTAAATAAGTAACACTTTGTATCATTTCATCAAATGCAGAAGCTTCTTTGAATATTTCTTGTTTTGAGCGTAATAATCTGTCTTTTACAAATGGGTTCATAAGTAGGCCATGCAAGTTTTTGATATAGATTTCACGATCGAGTTCACTATCTGAAACATAGAATTTTCTTTCGGAAACGCCATATTCTCTACTTAGCTCATTTATGAGTTTTGCAACCATTAAATAGTAACAAAAAATCGCTTATTTATAAATATTTCCTCTAAATATGGAATTTTGGTGGGTTTCAGCATTCAATACTTTATAAGTCTTATCGATAAAGTATATAAACCACTGTTCTTTGGGCTTTTAAAATGGTATCAAATTTATCTAAACAATTAACGAGTGTTTTTCTTTCCACAAAGGATCCGTTCAATGAAGTCATAGGACAAGTCAAAGTAAAGTCAGAACTAAAAAGTGCATTGGCAGCAGATCGTCACATATTAATAATTGGTCCGCCAGGTATTGGTAAGACAACGTTAGCAAAAAATGTTGCAGAATTGCTTCCAGAAGTTGAAGTTAATGATTGTGGATTTAATTGTTCACCGCATTCTCCTGTGTGTCCGGATTGTAAAGCTGCATCAACAAAGCAGGAAACAAAAAAAATAGCAGGTCTTCAACGTTTTGTGCGAGTTCAAGGTTCGCCAGATTTAACAGCTGAAGATCTTATTGGTGATATTGATCCAATTAAAGCGCTTAAGTTTGGACCGTTAAGTGTTGAAGCATTTACTCCTGGAAAAATTTTCAAAGCAAACAATGGCATCCTTTTTTTCGACGAGCTTAATCGTTGTCCTGAAAAATTACAAAATGCACTTCTTCAAGTTTTACAAGAGAGGGTTGCAACTATTGGTTCATACAATATTGATTTGGAAGCAAATTTTATTTTTATTGCAACAATGAACCCGTGTGATTCCTCGACAGAACAATTAAGTGATGTTCTTCTTGATCGTTTTGATGTAACTTATATGGAATATCCTGAAACTCATGATCTTGAAGTTAAGATAATTAACCAGCACGGCAAAGCTTTTGTTGAAGTTCCACCTAAGCTTACGTCAACTCTTGTTGATTTTGTACGCACGTTAAGAGAATCTGATAAACTTGAGAAAGTTCCGAGTGTAAGGGCGACTCTTGGTTTATTTGAGCGAGCAGGAACTAATGCACTTCTTAAGGGAAAAGCTAAAGCTGATTTTTCTGATGTGTATGATGCGATTATTTCTGTTTTAAGTCATCGTATTAAACTTAAACCATCTATTCAATATCTTCAATCTCCTGTTGAATTTTTAAAAGAACAACTTCGCGGATTTATGGAGCGTAATAATATCTCCAACAATGAGTCCGGGGGTGTTGGGTAAGTTAAAGTCAAAAAAAGACAAAAAAGTTAAGATTAAAGAAAAAGAAAATATTGAAGAACTTTCTGGTAATCTCAAAAAGCAAGACGTGCATAAGGGTCTTATGAATTCTGTTTTAGAAAATGATCAAGAAAAAATTGATCAAGGTAAACTTTTGGAGGAATCAATTAATCAAGGTTTATCTTCTTTTACTCCTGATTTGATGTTTGAAAGACTTGTTAAAAATTTTAAAACTGCAAAGCAAATTTTTGGTGCCTCAATCATTCGACAATTTACTGGTTATGATCCGGATTATATTGAAAAAAATGCTAAAATTCCTGAGTTTCAAAGAGATATTAAAAAAAGAATTCAAGAAACTTTTGATAAATTAAAATTTCAAAAGCTTGTTGATCGTGAAGGTTTAATAACTGATAAAGGTATTGAACTTGCATCTTTAGTTTTGTATACTTCTAGTTTAGACAATCTAATACCTAAAGGGTTAAGGGGAGAAAAAGTTCACAAAAAACATAATATTTATGGGGACAAGAATGATACTAAAATGTTTAAGAAGGGAGATCGTTACAAAGATATTGCAATTCGCCAGTCGGTTAAAAATGCTATTAGGCGAAATCATTCTAAATTATCATTTCAAGATTTAAAAACATTTAGTAGGCGAAGTAAAGGTGAAGTTTGTTTAGTTTATGCTCTTGATTCGTCGGGTAGTATGAAGGGGTCGAAAGTTTCCATGTGTAAGCGGGCAGGAGTTGCATTGGCGTATAAAGCAATTCAAGAAAAAGACAGTGTGGGTTTAATCACATTCGGTTCAGAAGTTAAGCATTTCATTCGTCCAACAAAAAATTTTGGTTTAATTCTAAGAGAGATAACTAGAGTTAAAGCATCATCTGAAACTAATTTTCCCGTTACAATTAACAAATCTATTGAATTGTTTCCAGGTACTGATGTAACTAAACATCTTTTATTAATTTCTGATGCGCTGCCAACAACTGGGGAGAATCCTGAAAAAGATACTTTGGCTGCAGTCTCTATTGCTAAGGCGCAAGGAATAACTGTAAGTCTTGTAGGAATTAATGTTGAGAAAGATAGTGAGAAGTTTGGGCAAAAGATCGCAGAAATTGGCGGTGGTAAATTTTATCTGGTGAAAAATTTGGATGAGATTGGTAAAATTGTTCTTGAGGATTATCAAAATATAGGTTAAACTAAAGGGCGCACAAAAATTACGTGTTAAAATAAATTGTGCGTTAAATCATATTCTAAACGGTGTATTGCTATATTTTAAAAACTTCAAACGTTATAGTCCTATTTTTAATGCCAAAAAGGTATATAAAAAACAAGAAGTTCTTAGTATTTATGATGACATTTTTATGAATTGTTAATTTTAAACAATTTCTTTTTTTAGGAGGTATGTTAGATGTCAAAAAAAAATAAAACACATAAATCTCATAAACACGGATCAGGTTATAATCATAACAAAAATTCAAGTCATATTGCTGATGGTGATTCTGAAGATAATCAATCAAATTCTCATGCTAAATCAAAAAATTATTGGATGTATGCGACAGTTGTCTTAATTATTATTTTAGGAATTTCTGTTTTTAGTTCGGGGGGTTTATTTAATTCAGGTTCAAATTCTAATTCAGAATCAAATTTAAATTCTGGTGGGGCAAATGCACCATTAGATTCTGTTGCGACAAAAGCAGTGAGCGTAATTAATAATAATTTACTTTCTGGGGGAGTTTTGGCAAAATTAGTTTCAAAATCTGAAGAAGATGGGTTGTATAAATTAGAGTTATTAATTGATGGACAACCAGTTGAGGTTTATACGGATAAATCTGGTGAATATTTATTTACTGGTGCAATTTCATTAAACGCACCTCCTGCACCGCAAAAAACTCAAACACCTCCATCTCAATTTGTTGACGTGTCTGTTGATGATGATGCAGTTAAAGGAGATCCAAATGCGCCAATAACTATTATTGAGTTTAGTGATTTTGAGTGTTCTTTTTGCGCTAAGTTTTATAGTCAAACTCTTCCGTTAATTGAAGAAAAATATATTGATACTGGAATAGTCAAACTTGTTTATCGAGATTTACCATTAGGATTCCACTCTCAAGCTCAAAAAGCAGCAGAAGCAGCAGAATGTGCTGGCGATCAAGGACAATATTGGGAAATGCATGACAAATTGTTTGACAATGGGGTTTCTGGAGGAGTTTCTTCTTTTAAAAAGTATGCAAGTGAACTTGGTTTGGATCAAGGATTATTTGATGAATGTCTTGACACAAGTAAGTTTGCAGATGAAGTAAAAGCTGATATGGCTGATGGTTCTGCGGCAGGAGTTTCTGGTACGCCTGCATTTTTTGTAAATGGTCAAAAACTTGTAGGAGCTCAACCTTTTGAAGCGTTCGAACAAGTAATTGAAGCAGAATTAGCTAAGTTAGCATAAAATTAATTGTGTAATTTTTTTATTTTTTATTTTTTTATAATTTTTTTTTATTTTTTAGTTATTTGTTATTTAATTTTTTTTTCACTTTTAATATATCCTAGTTTTGAATTCTTTTAGTCTATAAGTAAAGCTTTTTTAATGAATGTGTTGCAAAGGAAGTTCATGGTAAAAAGAAAAATCGTTTTAATTAACGAATCAAAGTGTACTGGTTGTGGTGTGTGCGTTCCTAATTGTCAAGAGGGTGCACTTCAAATTATAGATAATAAGGCTAGATTGATTAGCGATCTTTTTTGTGATGGTCTTGGTGCGTGTATCGGGCATTGTCCTGAAGATGCAATAACTATTGAAGAAAGAGAGGCAGAGCCTTATGATGAAGTTAAAGTATTGGAGTTATTAATCCCTCAAGGTGCTAATGTTGTTAAAGCACATGTAAATCACTTAAAAGAACATGGTGCTACTGAATTTTTTAATACTGCATTAGATTATCTTAAACTTAATCAACCCGAAATATTTGATGAATTAACTACATTATCTCAACAAGATCAAACTAGTGATTCTGCTAATGATTCTTGTTCTAATTCAGAACCTGGTGAACCTGATCTTCCATGTG
Organism: Candidatus Woesearchaeota archaeon; assembly: GCA_018675335.1. NCBI lineage: Archaea > Nanobdellati > Candidatus Woesearchaeota > Candidatus Woesearchaeota archaeon. The sequence continues at coordinate 194,260 of JABGYH010000007.1, read as the reverse complement.
GGTGTCCTGGGTCTCAATTAAGAAAATTAGCTCCGCGTAAACAAGATAGTAACTCTGCAAATCTTAATTTATCTGATTTATCAAAATCTTCTTTGTCACAATCTATTTTGCAAAATGATGTTTCTTGTCTGACTCAATGGCCAGTTCAATTAAAACTTCTTCCACCGCATGCGCCTTTTTTTAATAATTCAGATTTATTGATCTGTGCGGATTGTGTTCCTTTTGCATTCCCCTCAATTCATCAGGAGTTAATTAAAGGTCGTTCTGTTGCAATTGGTTGTCCCAAATTAGATAATATTTTGGAGTATCAAGAAAAGTTTGTTGAGATATTCAAACAAAATAATATTAAAAGCATAACTGTTGCAGTAATGGAAGTTCCTTGTTGTCAAGGGTTGTATTCATCAGTAGTATCTGCAATAGAATTATCTGGTAAAGATATTCCTTTAGTTAAAAAAGTAATTTCTGTAAGTGGAGAATTAATTTAATTTTTTTTAAAATAATTAAATTGCATACTATTTTTTATTTTAATTTTTTATTTATTTGATCTAGTTCAGAAAGTAAATCGTGTATTTCTTCTAATGAAATATCTGTTTTATTTTTCATAATTTTTTTTTCAACTTGGTTATGGGTATGATCAACCTGTTCTGTAGGTATCATAACTTTTTGTTTTTTTACTTCTTTTTTTCTTAAATTAAGATATTCTTTTAATTTCTCTAATTTTTTTTGTGCTTTAATTTGATCTTTTCCTAAATATATTGATTTTACTTTGCCATCAGTTGTTTTAAAATTGTGATAAAAATAGGGTCCTTGTTTTATATTATTTTTAAGTATGTAACGTTTAAACATAAAAACTCCTAACTTCTTTATTTACGTTCGCTGTTCATATGAACTACAAACATCAGTCCTGCAATACATAAAATGATAAAAAATGCGCCAGATAAGAAATATTTTGCAAAGTTTTTAATGCCTAGATCATACGAGTCGTCTTTTTCTAAATCAGAAACGGTACTTCCCGTAATCCCTCCTCCAGTATAAAGTAAAGAAATTATTCCACTTATCATTAATAATGTTATTACAATTCCAGGCAGGATTGCATTATTAAGTTGTTTTTTTTCAGTTCTTTGTTGGTGAAGTTTCTTATAAAAATTATCTTCTTTATGCGCACTTATTATTTGATTGTGTCTATCTCTCATATTTTCGAGTTTGTTATCTAAGTGCTTTATTTGATTGTGCGTTGCTTCTAATTCTTCTAGAAGTTTTCCTCTTTTTTTACGTTTAATCATTTTTCATCTAATTATCCATCTTTTATTTATATAGTTTTCTTATTTTTTTACTCTGCTTATTTTTTTTTTACTTGGGTGAGTTTTTTAGTTCTAATTTTAGGTTAGTTTGATCGACTCAACTGAGTACATTATGCACACTCATGCGGATAATTTAATGTAATTTTTTTCAATAAAATTTATTTTTTATTTGTGATTAAGTTATGATTAATTTATAAACAAAACATTTATAAAACTTTTATCAATCTTTCAGATCATGAAACTACTAGTTTTTGTTGATCTTCACGGTTCTTTAAGTGCACTTAAGAGTTTAAGATCTATTGTGAAAAAACGTAATCCTGATTTAATTATTTGTTTGGGTGATTTATCTTTATTTGAAGATGGATTGGATTATTTAGTTAAACGAGTTGCAAATCTTAAAAAACCAATTCTAATGCTTCATGGAAATCACGAAAGTGATTATATTATGAAAAAGGCTTGTGCACCATATGATAATATTACTTTTCTTCATAAAAAAGCGCACCGTATTGATAATTATGTTTTTATTGCTTGGGGTGGAGGAGGTTTTTCTCAAGAAGATACTGCTTTTGAAAAATTCGCTAAAAAGTCAATGAAAAAAATTAAGAAAGATGATAAAGTTATTTTGCTAACTCACGGACCACCATTTGGAACTAAATTAGATGATTTGTATGGGGATCATGTTGGTTGTGCATCTTATACAGAATTTATTTTTGAGCATAAACCGCTTCTTGCAGTATCAGGACACATTCATGAAACTGCGTGCAGAAAACAAAAAATTGGTCCAACTCGTCTTTCAAATCCAGGACCAAAGGGTAAAATATTTGTGATTTGATGCGTGTATTAATTAAAACCAAGTAGTTTCTTTATATTTAATATATTTTTTCTTAAATTTTTTAATCATAATTTTTTCTTCTTCATTTGAACGTATAAATAAAATACATCCGACAAACAATCCTAAAATCCAAAATGCGATTGAATTAATTAAGAGCCCAATCCCGATTAAATTAATGCAAATTCCTACGTAGAGGGGATGTCTTATTTTTGAATATATTCCATGACTTACAAGTTTTTTGGCTTTTGGAAGTGCAGTGAAAGAATCTCCTAATTGTATTCGTCCAATCCACCAAATAATCAGGCCTAATGTTGCGATAAGTATTTTCCAAATATTATTCAAACTCCAAAATTGGATGAATAAACAAATAGAAACTACACTAAAAATAATGGGCATAATTTTTTCTACTTTTTCTCGTCTCATTTTTTTATTGTTAGTTTTATTGTTGTGTTTAAATAATTTTAAAATAGTTTTTATTATTCAAATTTCATTATTCTTCCATCAAAGTCTTCTTTCATTAAAAGAACAACTCTACTTTCTTGTTGTTCATCAATGAGTTTGTAATCGCAATGTTTGCATATTTCTTTGGCAAATGCTTTTACTTCATCATGGTGGGGCATATTTTCTAGAACTAGTCGTTCTCTGCTTGCACCAACAAACATATATGCTTTAACTTCAATAAAATGCGCATTTGATTTTTCTATGAGCTCAGCATATTTTTCAGGCTGAGTTAGATTGATTCCTTTAACAATTGTTATTCTCAAGCTCATGCGTCCTTCGTCATGTCTTTCTCGCATGATATCTAAGCTTTTCATTAATCGTTCCCAGCTATCTTTGTGGGTTGGATTGCATAATTTTTTATGAATTTCTTCATTAGGTGAATCGAGCGATATGTATAGTTGAGTTGGCAGAGTAATTTCTTTTAAAACATCAGGCAACATTCCATTTGTTACAACAAAACTAGTCATTCCTCTTTCTTTAATGAGTTTGATCATTTCATTTAATTTGGGATAATATAATGTCTCTCCAGTTAAACTAATTGCGATGTGAACTGGATGTTTTGCATCTTCTAATGTTTGTTTGTTAGATTTATCTGTTCCGCCAAGGCCTATTAGTAAGTCTGTTTGAGTTTTATCAATTTTATCTAATAATTCTGAAGGGATATCTACTGTTGTAAATGGTTCATTATATCGTTCTCGCCAACAATACTCGCAAGCCATATCGCAAAAGTTAACTGTTGTAGAAATTTGTGCACATTTGTGACTTCTAATACCATAAAATTTTTGTTTATAACAATGTCCTTCATCTCTAATGCTTCTCTTAGTCCAACTACATATTTTTAGTGCGCTATGTTCTCCTAAAAACCTATACCCTTGTTTTTCAAGTTTTTTTGTTATTTCTTTGTTCATTTTATTTTTACCCAGGGTTATTATTTTCCAAAACTTATTTAAATGTTATTTATTTCTTATTTAAATTATGAAAATCAAAGATTTAATTGATAAATTAGCTAACAATTCTGAGTTTATAGCTTGGAAAGAGTCTCATAAGGATACTTTGCTAGCACATATATTTTTTATTTGTGATAATCCTACTTTGATAAATTATGATATTGGGTATTATACTGCTGACAATAACCGTATGACTACTTTTTTAGTTTCCGGTGATGATATTAAAATTAATAGTGATCAAGAAATTTTTAAAGATCCAACTCATCCAATTCTTGAGCTTGATCTTTCAAAAATAAATCTTGAGTTTGAAGAAGCAATAGGGCTTGCAAGCGCACTTCAACAGGAAAAATATTCTGCAGATCTTCCAATGAAAAAATTTGTTATTCTTCAACATATTAAACAAGGACTAGTTTGGAATGTAACTTTTATGACTCAATCTCTTAAGACATTAAATATTAAGATAGATGCAGAGTCAAAAGAGATTGTTGAACACAAAGCAACTTCTATGATGGATTTTACTGCGAATTAAACACTTAGGTTAAGTGATTATGTTAGTTCACTTGATTTTCCGGTTTAGTGTTTTTTTAATATATTTTCAATCTGTTTCCAATTTGTTTTTAAACTAATCTCGTCGAGAATATTTTTTGTAGGTTTTATTTAATGTTTATATAATTTTTTTTATATACTCAGGTTATGTTCACTCGCAAATGATATCGCAACAGAGTATATATGTTTGCATTGTTATGTTTTACTTGCAAATTATTTATAAGTTTGCTCATTTTGTTTTATGTTATGAAAACTTTTTTTTGAAAGTTTTTGTATATCACAAATATTTCAATTTCAAAGGGGTTACAAAAAGAGGGATGCAGGGCCCTGATTTCAGGGTTCTGCTGGCTTATTTTAATTTCTTTTTAAAAAAATAGAGGTGTTTTTTTATGAGTCCAAGCAAAATTAGTTATGACGCGATTGTTAAAAATACAACATTATCTGAATTTTCTAAATCTGAAGAAGAAGAATAAAATAATTTAAAAAAATATTTTGAAGATTTTTTTCTTCACTATTTCTATTTTGCAAATAAATCAAACTTACTCAAACCTAGCACCACTAACTAATCTGCCTTCTAGTGCTTGTTCAATAATTTCTACGCTAAATCTTTCTGTGTCTTTCGGACCTCTAGGATCTCTTGTACTTAAGTAAACAACTTTGCAGCCATATCCGCTAAGCATTTCGCGTAACCATTTTGATTGATATTTAGTATTTGCAGCGTCTAAAAATGGTGCGTTCTCAAACTTACATTTATCTTGTTTTTTTCTCATTGCAAGACGTTTAACTGCAGTCAGGCCATCTAAATCGCAGATTATGTATACATCAGGCCGGTTTCTTATCGCAAGCACGTTGCCAGGTATTTGAACAATTCTTTCAACTTCTAAATCGCCATCATCTTGTATTGATTGATATACTACGCTTGTAACAAAACTTCTTTCACTAATCACATGAACTCCATCTTGTAAAGCTGGAAGAATTGTTTTGGGAATTAATATTCCTCTATTGTAAGCATATAATGCAGCAGTATCTTCTGCACTAACGTCGAGTCCTTCAATTTCATGTGTTGCATGGTTGCGAATTTTTAATCCAACTCCTTCAAAAGTGGGTTCACATAGAATAATTGAGTCTAATTTAATTCCTGAATCTGCAAAGTATTTTTTTAAATCTTCATATGCTGGACAAACATCTGTTGTTCCATAAATGTCTCTTAAAACTGCGCCTCCAACACCATCTTGCCAAGCCTCGGTTAAATTAAAAGTTCTCAAACCTTTTTGCGCAAACCACTCTTCAATTCCTTTCACAATAGTTCCTTGACCAGATCCATCAATTCCTTCCATTGCCAAGTAAATTCCCATTCCTGATTCTGGATTATATGTCATTTTCAAACCTCGTTTACTCTTCTTTATCATAACTATTTAGAATAAATATATTTTAATTTATTCCTTACTTTTTGCATCAACTCGACTAATTGATCCTTCATCAAGTCCGTCGAGTATCATGTGAAATTGTTTTCCAATTCTAGGATAAACTTGGGTTATGTGATCCGCCATATCTTTTGCAATTTTTCTATATGAAATATGTCCGCCTGGTTTTGTTCGTAGTTCTACCATGTAAAATGCGCTTCTAAGATTCATTCGCATATTGTATCTCACTTTAAATGCGAATGGGACTACATATTGTGCTTCTTCAGGTAGATCTGCATGAATTATGTTATGTGCGTCTGCTGCTTGTTCGATTACTTCTCTATATATTTGCTCAAATCCTGCGTCAATAATTTGTTCGGGAACATCATAACCATGAAGTGTTGTTAGTCTTTGAACTCGGTATGTTCCTGCCCTATGTCTTTGCAAATCTCGATATGCGCCATAATCCATAAGGACATCAAAGTCAACGATTGCATCTTCAAGCGCTCTTAATGGTTGGTGTGCAAATTCAGAATCTGGATTAAATAGATTTGGTTGAACTCGATGTTGAAAAAATGTATCTACTAGTCGGTCTTTATCAGTTTCGCTCATTGCTTTAACTCGACGTAATAATTCCGATTTTGGTAAATGCATATCGCGTAGATCATATAGCATTGCAGCAATTACTTTATCTTCTCCGTCGGGATCATGATAAACTAATTCTACTGGATCAACTTGGGGAATATCTTCTGCTACTCCTATGATTTCTTTTGCAAGATCATTTAACAGTTCAGGTGTTTGGGCAAAATATCCATTGTCGATTCCTTGATCAAAATGCGCTGAGCTATATGCAATTAAATAAGGGAGAACAAGTTTTAATTCATCGTGCATATCTCTTGCAACATCTCTTGATTCTTGTAGTGGTTGAGATAACATGTTAACTATTAGTGTATCAAGTGCTCGTGCATGGCCAGTAATTCCAACATTAGTTTGTGTGGCTCCTGGAAGTAAATATCTTAAAACATCGCATGCTTGAGGCCTGAATAATATTTTTGGTTTTTTTCCTGCAGCAAGTTGTCTTGCAATTGCAGGATCATCTTTGTGTTTGGCATGTAAAAATGCAATCATTGGATCAATTAGGGTTTGATAAGTTGACATTAAACCTGAAACTGCGGTTTGATATCTTGTGGCGTGTGATGACTTCATGATTGTTGGTTCCATAAATAAACTATTTTGATCAAACCAAACATATCTTGTTGATTTTTCAAGTGGGGATACCAATCTTCTTTCAAGAATTTTTGTGACTATATTTGATACTCCTTCTACTGCAATATGTCCTGTTCCAAGTTCTGCTACCGAATTATGGCCGAAGTCTTGTAAAAATTTTTTAAAAAATGATCTAGTTTTTGGATGATCTACTTGTAATAATTCAGGATGTGTTGTTACGACATCACAAACTTTTTGTAACACGTCACTTTTAACATATAATTCATCAAGAAATGTTCTTCTTAGATCTTTTGGATTTCTGCTGTATCGTGCAAATAAAATTGCAATTTCTTGTTCGGGCATCCAAGGTCGAACTGCAAAAATATCTTTATCTGTGTTTGTAAAAAATACATTTAATATTGCTTTTTCTTCTGAAGTGAATACCATTTAAACCACCTTACCTCTTTTTTTATTATTTTTGTGCGGGATTAAGTTAGTTTATTTTTTTATAAACTAAAGGTCCTTTTTTTAAATTAGAATTGTCTAAGTAGACTTTTTCTTTTTCGTATTATAATTTAGTATTATAATAAACAATTGAGATTTTATTTAAACTTTATTTTGTCTCGCATTAATGACTAAGTAAGTCAGGTATTCTCGTCGGAGTTTTTTCGATTTATATAGGTATTGCAAATGGGGGCATACTTGATCAGGGGTAGTATCTCTAAGTGCGAAAACTATTTATACTCTTTACATTTCATATTTTTGTATGATTGTTATTGGCCTAACTGGTACGAATTGTGCGGGAAAAGATTCTGTTGCAGAGTATTTAGTTGCAAAAGGTTTTATTCATCTTTCTTTGTCAGACATAATTAGGGAAGAGCTTAAATTACGCAAACAACCAATTACTAGGGATAATTTAATTGAGTTGGGGAATGAATTGCGAAAAAATTATGGTTATGGTGTTCTGGCAGAAAGAGCATTAAGAAAAGTAAATAAAGTTCCAGGGGAAAGATATGTTATTTCTTCAATTAGACATTCTGATGAGGCTAAAAAACTTAAAAAACATAAAAATTTCTTTTTAATTAATGTTGATGCTCCTGTAAAGATTAGATTTGATCGTATGACTAAAAGGAATAATGCAGGGGATGCAAAAACTCTAAAAGAATTTAAGTCTCTTGAAAAACGGGAGTTTGCAAAATCGGGTGCAGGGCAACAAATAGGGTTAGTTATTAAATTAGCAAAAATTACGATTCTTAACAATGCAGGGGAAGATGAGCTTCACAATAAAGTTGATTCATTATTAAATGATTTAAATGTTAAATTAGTTAAATCCGTGCGGCCAACTAAAGAGCAGTATTATCTTAATATTGCAAGTGAGATTGCAACAAGATCCACTTGTTTGAGCGTGCAATTTGGAAGTGTTATTGTAAAAGACGATCAAATTATTGCAACAGGTTATATTGGGGCACCTAGAAAAACTGATAGTTGTGTTGAGCGAGGTTTTTGTCTGAGGCGCAGATTAAAGATTCCGTCAGGGCAGCGTTATGAACTTTGTAGAAGTGTTCATTCTGAGATGAATGCAATTATTAATGCTGCAAGATCTGGCGCATCAATTTTAGAATCAGATTTATTTTTAAGCGGTATTCGAATTTATGAGGGTCAAAGAAAACCAATTGATATGCATCCTTGTTTTATTTGTAAAAAATTAATTATTAATGCGGGGATTGGTAGAGTTATTTGTTCTCAAGAAGATGGATCAACAAAAACGTTTATAGTTTCGGATTGGGTTAAAGATTGGCAAGGAACAGATTTAATTGATGATGTTCAAAAGTACGATGCTAAGTATTATGCTAAGACTAATAATAAATAAATTCTTTTTCTGTTTTAATTAATTTTAATAAATATTGGCCATTATTTGTGTTTTATTTACTTTTTCTCATAAATAATTAACTGTTTGTGTTTAGAATTTGAAGTCATAGGGATTCCTGCTTGTTCTCCTAATTCTTGAATTTTTAAATTTTCCATATTGGGTTTTCTAATGAAGAATACTTCTGCATCGTATTTATTATCAATAAATTTTTTATTTCGATACGCTAAATTCATGCTATCTTCGGAAAATGGTTTTCCATCTGGTTCTTTGTCAAGCCAGGGGGGAATTATAAAGTCTGGTTCAACAAAAATAATGAAATCAAAATCAGAAAACAAACTTCCTCTAAATCCAGGTGGTTCGTATTCTCCAAATTGGTATTTAACAGATGAGCCAATTAATATAATTTTAATTATTTTATTATCTGGTAATAATTTGTTTTTTAGTTTTTTGATGGCTTTATTTCTAAGCTGATGGGTGTTTTCAGTTGAAAAAATAGTTTTATTAGGTCTGCTTTTCAAATGTTCTTCCATGGGCTGAGGAAGTTTTTAGAAATTTATTAATGTTTCCATCAATATCTGATAATTATATTAAATCTGAATTATTTTCTCTCTTGATTTAAGTCCAGAAATAATGGTTACTTTGCATTTTAGAAGTTTAGAAAAAAATTTAATTATTGCAGTGTTTGCTCGATCTTTATCAGGCACTGCAGCAACTGCAATTTTAAAAGCTTGTTTTTGGGAATCCCAAAAAAGTATTTTAGTTTTAGGTGCATTTGGTTTAACAATTATTTTTACTCGTTGATTTTTAAGTTTTTCAATAACTGTATTTGCACTAAACTGTTCACATTCAGTTATGGCCATTTAACTATAATCTCTCCAAGTGTGTTTGCAGTTTTTACACTTTAAAAATTTAGTTTCTGGTTCATCACTTGATCGGGTCTGTACTAACCAAAAATATGCATCTTCACATCCGCACTTATCACAGTCGGCTTTAGTTAATGGCAATATTTCAATTTCTGAGTCTACTACTTCAATTTCTTGATCGTCGTGTTTTTGTTTTTCTGAGAGTCTTGGTTTCATTTCATGCTCAGATTTATATCCACAACTACATGCCATTATTTTTCTGTTTCCATCTTTTTTGGGCATAAGTAGTGCTCCACATTTTGGGCAAAATAACATTTTCAAGTCACCTGTTTATTTGATTATTTTTTTAATCTTTTTATTTTATTAGTTTTAAATATTCTATTTTATTCTTTTTTTTTGATTTATTTTATGATTCCTATTTTTTGTAATCCTTCTACAAACCATATTTTGATATATCCTAAATATGGGATTCTAAATACTGCTTTGCCGATGACAAAATCAGATGATATTTGTTTTTCAAAATTTGATGAAGTGGGATTGTGATCGCCTTTTGTAGTGAATGTTATTTGTGATTCAACCGAATCGGAGTATTCATTAACTTTTACAATTCGATGAATTATTGGATTTGATTTTCCTGCTTCAAAAACTAACACATCTCCTTGTTTTAATTTTTCGGGAGCTGAGCCATAAATGAGCATTATATCTCCTTTGTTAAATCCATTTTTATATCTATATTCTTTGAATTGTTCTTTAGTAATTTCGTATTTTGAATAATGTAATTCTTGATTGCATACTGTGATTGTGTTTTGGCTAAGTGAATCGCAATATGCTCCACTTTCCCACCATTGATCGAAGTTGCCATCATGCTCCATACTTCCAGAAACTACTGCGACTATTGGGTATGAAGTGCTCAAGATCAGTCCTAAAATAGGATAGATTATGAATTTTATGAGTACAAATGCCAGAATTACATTAACTGCCCAGCTGAGCCAACTATCGTCTTCCCAGATAAAATACCAAACTTTTTTCCAGATTCTTTTGGCGTTTTTAAGGCTCATCCCTTTTTTCATATCCTTTTTTCTAAATAAAATCTTTATAAATATTTCTGTTGCAGTATTTAAATGCTGGTGGCATATCTTGGGTATTGGTTTAGTATTAGTTTTTAAATAAGATTTTTGTATTAATCAGTATACAGAGTATTATTTTTAAACTGGGTAATTATTATTAATGCTGTTCAATTATGCTTCTTTTCAAAAACCTTTATAAATTAAGTTCTGTTTTGCAACTATATGAAATTTTCAGGGTTAAAGTCTAGGCGGTTTTGTCCTAAATGTGGGAAAGACCTGCCTTCTGATGAAAAGTCAAAAAAAGCTACATTTTGTAAGGGGTGTGCTTTAGATAATTTGGATGTTACTTTTAAAGAAGTTGCAATTAAAGTTTGCGTTGAGTGTAAAAAATTTATGTATAGGGGTATTTGGAGTGCATATGATGAATTAGATAAAGCAATTGTTAAGTCTGCTTTATTAAAAATTGTCAATCCTCAAAATTTGGAAATAAGTCTTTTACCTAATATTGGAGATATTCAATACAATAAGCCAGGATTAAGGCAAGAAATAGAGCTTGACGCAACAGTAAGTTATGAAGGATTAGAAGTTGAGTTTGTAATTCCTGCATTTCTTGATTTTACGTATTGTGCGCATTGTTCTAAAAAAGGAACTCAATATTTTGAAGGAGTTCTTCAATTGCGTGAAGTAACTGATGAGATCGTGAATTTTGTAAAAGAAGATGTTGCGAGTAGCGAATATAAAGGTGCATTTGCTAACAAAGAGTCATTAGTTAAAAATGGGGTTGATTTTTATCTAACTTCTAATAAATATTTAAGAGAAATTGGTGAAAAGCTTAAACGTAAGTTTGGTGGGGAACTAAAAACTTCTAAAAAACTTTTTTCTCATAATCATCAAACTAGCAGAGATATTTATCGTATGTGTATTATGTTTCGTCCTAGAACTTTTTCGTTAGGTGATGTTGTTGAAGTTAATGGCAAACAAGTTCAAATCAAAAGTTTAGGTCTTCGTCCGCATGGTATTGAGTTAAAAAATGGTAAAAAAGTATTTGTTAAGTAAGTTCTAGTTTGTTATTTATGGTTTAATTATATTTCATTCAGCTAAATTCTATTCTCTCAATATTTTACTTAAAATCCCTATTTTGCCTAAATTAAATTTACCACTTGCAATTTGTTTTTTCACTTCTTTCTTTTGGTTCATCATGCCAGCCTCGGGCACTCCATACGTCGCACATGTGAACAAATGCAGCTATAGGTTTCATGGTTCTTTTGCCAGGAGTCCAAACGCCTATTTCGCCTTCAGCATAATCAATTGCATTAAAGTGATCTTCTGTTAATTTAAATCCATATTCTTTGATCTTTTCGCGTCCAAATTGTTTGATATAATTTCGATCTTTCATTTCAGGTTTTATTTTGACTTCGCAATTTTCGCGTAATTCATACTTCCAAGGTTTTTCTATATCGTGTAAAAATAATCCAATTAAAACATCAGAAAGTGTGAATGGCAAAGTTCGCAACCTATTTAATGTAGGATAAAGTTGAACACCAATATTCATAATTTCTGTAATGTGGTGGGTATATCCTCCTTCCCAATATTGGTGATTTGCTTTAGAGCCTCTTGCAGTTCTAAGTAACTCTTTATTTTCATCTAAAAATTGTCTACAACTTGTTTGATTGGGTTCATCAATCATTTTCACTAGTGAGTCTATTGAGTAATATTTTTGTTCATCTGTTTTGGGTTCGTATTCTCCCATGTTTTATCACCAAAACTCAGAAACACAAAGAAACTTTTATATATGTAAAACAACTTTTAAAAGTTTATGGAGCTTTCGCAAGTTTTAGATTCATTAAATTTGAACAAATATGAAAAAGAAACTATTTTATATCTCTCAACCGTAGATTCTGCCAGTGCTAAGGACATTTACAAAAATACTCAAGTTCCAAAAGGTAGAATTTATTCAATTATTCAAGAGTTAAAAGAATATAATTTTGTTAAAGTAATTCCAACTTCTCCAAAAACATACAAAATTGAAGATATTAAAGATTCTTTAAAATTATTCATAAATCAAAAAAAAGAAAATTTAAACAATAAACTTACGCAAATAGATAATTTAGGTGTTATTCCTAAAAAATTTAATATTAAAAAAAAGGATCCTTCTGTTTTAATTTTTACGGGAAGGGATGAACACATGAATGCACTTATTTTTATGAGATCATCAGCAAAAAAAGAATTAATTCAAATCGCACCATTATTTGTGGGTAAATATTCATCTAATCTTGCACTGTATAAAGCGTTGAATCGAAAAGTAAAAGTTAAAATAATTATCAAAAAAATAACATCTCAAAACAAGAAAAATGTTACTGAATGTATTTTGTTAGGTGCGGACATTAGACAACTTAATTCTCCTGAACTTTTAAGTTTATTAATTAAAGATAATCAAGAATTTTTATTGGGAGTTCAAGATCATCGTCGTGAAGAAGAAAGATTAACTTTATTTAGTAAAAATCCTGCACTTTTAGAAAGTTTGCAAGCTACTTTTATTAAACTGTGGAAAAAAGCTAATAAAGTAAATATTTGAGGGATAAACATAACAAACTTTGTTATCTTTTCTTTTTTAATAGTTTTATTCTACTTTTTCGATTTGATTGAACTCTTTTTAGAACTGGTTTACTTATTTTTTTCTTTGTGATTAGTTTAGATAATTTGTTTGTCATTCGTTTAAATTTTCTGTCTGTTTTTTCAAGTTCTTCTTCGTCTAATAAGTATTCATCTTCTTTTTCCATTTCCTTTATTTTTTTAGAATCGGGTTTCATTTTTACCTCTTTTTGGTTAATGTTTTTTTAAATAACTGATGAATTTTAAAAATGGAGTGTGAGTTATAATGGGCTTAATTTTCCCGTTACAAGATCAATTTCAGTTTCCAGGTCAGGTCCTATTGCAAGACAAGTTTTAGTTCCAGGTTCAACAACTGTTCTTCCCGCATCAGTTATGAGTGCAGTATTTATGCCTTGATCTTTTGCCTGTTGCATATATTTTAGTAAGTCTCCTTCTGAATTTATTTTCAAAACAATTTTTTTTTGACCTTCTTGTCGCCATTTACGAACTTTATCTTTAGATTTATCTAATTGTTTTAATACTGCTTCAACTGCTGCATGTCCACATTGTGCGCCAATTTTTCCTTTTGGCAGTTTTAGATCATTTCTAACTAAAATAACTAATTTCATTTCTTCTGCATTCATTTTTCTAACTAATCTTCCCACGGCTTGTATTATTCTCTTCATAATATTACTTTATTTATAATTTTATTTAAATTTTCCTCAAAAAGTCTTTAGAATTCGGTTAGTGCTTTAAACAAGTCTTTTCTAAGTAGAAATTTGGGTGTTTTAATTCCGGGTATCTTTTTTACATCATCAACATGTTCAAGTCCTATTTTTCCATAATATAAGTCTTTAATGGATCCTCCTCCTTCAATAAATCCCTTGACTTTGAGGTATCCATCTAAATAAACATAGTCTTTAGTGCACCCGCCGGGTTTGCTTGAATCGCCCAGTCCTCTTTTAGCTCGTAATGCAAATTGAAATGCCCAATCTTTACTCATGTAAGTTTGTAAATAATTATAAATTTCAGAAAAACTTTTATCAAGTGCCATATCTGTTGCAATTGCTCTTGCAGCATATTTTTGTAATACTCTTTTGTCAAGAAGGCCGCATCGTTCTTCATTATAAACTGCAAATCCTTCTTCTGTTGCGAGATAATTAGGAAAGCCAGTAGCAAATATTTTGTAGGGTTGAAGTCTTCCATTTTCTGCCCTTAATACGTGCGTGCCTATTTCATGAACTATTAATTGTTTGATAAATCTTTGACTATACCTCATATTTTTATTCAGTAAAACTATTCTTTTTGAAGGTTGAACCATGGCAGACGCACTCATGTCAACATGATCAACAAGATAATCAAAACCGTAATGTTTTACTTCTGCATGTAATTGGTGTACTGCCGTAAGTGAACTCTCCGTTTTTCCAGTTTCAGTCTGAGTTACATCTAACAATTTTTTTGCATCATCAATTAGTCCTTTAGTGCCTTGACCAAAACTATTAAGGCCATGTTTCGTAAATTGGGAAGTTCCGCGTGATTGAATTGCCTTTGCTCGATTTAAAATTCCTATTCGTTTCTTTTCAAATATGTTGCCCATAATTGAATTATGTGAGTTAATACTTTCAATTTCTGCAATAGTTGATTCAAAATCTACATCTTCATATTCAAATAATGGATTATAATCCGAATCTGATAAAACTATTTTTTTTTCATGTTCTATGTTGGTGGGATTAATGAGTGCAAACTGTATTTGTTTTCCAATTTCAAATAATTGTTCATCTATTTTTTTTAATTGTTCAGTTCCTTCTGTGTGATCAAACTTACTTATCATGTTATTTTTTGTTTTTTTAATTTATTTAAACATTGTGTTGTTACATTTTTGAGATGAATAATTGTTTAAATTAGTTTTTCCTTTTAATTTTTTAATTTAATTCCATATTGCGTAATATTTATATACTCCTCGATCCTTTTTATAGTGTATGCTTAATGTTTTTCATAAAAAAAGAGGGGTTGTTAGCAAGACTAATCAATATTCATCTAAAGAGTTTTCTTCTCAAGAGTTTATTTGGTTTGATTTAGTTAATCCATCTAGTGAAGAATTAGTTCTAGTTTCTGAAGCGTCAAAAATTCCTTTAGTTGATCTTAAAGATTATTCAGGGTCTAATGAACGCCCGAAGGTTTATGATGAAGATGACTTTTCATTGATTGTTTTTGGTGCTCCGCATGAGCAGAAAAGAATTCATCATGGGCCGCATAAAAATTTTGAAGTTGAAACAGCATCGATGTCTTTTTTTATAACTAAAAAAAAGAAAGTAGTAACAATTCGTAAACAAGAATTTGGTGCAATTAATAGGGTTTACAAAAAAATAGAAGTAAAACCTAATTTTATGAACTCTCACGTTTCTTTAATTCATTTAATTTTAGATGAAATGCTTGCTGACTTTTTTCATTTTTTAGACACGTTTGATTTAGATATTGATACTGTGGAAAATGAAGTTTTTAAAAAAGCAGAATCTGCACACATTAATAGAATTTTTCGTATAAAAAAATCGTTAATTTATTTCCATAAAACTTTAATTGCAAATAGAGAAGTTATTACTGCAATTGAAAAAGGTTATCTTGCAGCATTTTCTAAAAAAGAAACTTTAAAATTTAGGGATTTGTATCACGACATAACTCAATTAATTGATTCTGGAGAAACATTACGAGATATTCTTACTGGAATTATTGATATTTATTTATCTTCTGTTTCTAATAATCTTAATATTGTTATGAAGCGTTTAACTGTTATGGCATCATACATTCTGGTTCCAACTTTAATTAGTGGAGTTTATGGTATGAATTTTAAGTTTATGCCTGAATTATATTGGAAATATGGTTACGCATTTGCATTGATTACTATGATAGTTTCAATTCTAGCCATGCGTTGGTATTTCAAAAAAGAGAGTTGGCTCTAAATAGAAAAACTAATTTTGTATAGCAATTGAGGATAGCCAAAAACAGTAGTTCTCTTATTTCTCTCTTTAAAGGGTAATATTCCTATCCTACCACAAATTATTTAAATCAAATATGCATTCTTAATTCTGGTACTTTACGTACTGCGTTTTTTAA
Organism: Candidatus Woesearchaeota archaeon; assembly: GCA_018675335.1. Lineage (NCBI taxonomy): Archaea > Nanobdellati > Candidatus Woesearchaeota > Candidatus Woesearchaeota archaeon. Next base: position 178,021 of record JABGYH010000007.1, on the reverse strand, counting down.
GTAATTGTACATTAGAAAAAATATCCTCTATTAAGAGATATGTCGACATACTTATTAAATGAATAAAACAACGAAATATAAGGTGATTGTATGGTAAAAATAACCTTCCCTGATGGGAACATAAAAGAATACGAAAAAGTCTGTGGACTCGATATCGCAAGAGGAATTAGTCCTGGACTTGAGCAAGCAGCACTTGCAGTTAAAGCAAACGACAAATTATTAGATTTAACTACTACAATCACAACAGATTCAAAAATTCAAATCATTACTTTTAGAGATTCGGAGGGAGTGGAAATTTTTCAACACTCAGCAACACATCTTTTAATGCATGCATTATCTAGATTATATGGTGCAATTCCGGGTATTGGTCCTGCAATTGAAAGTGGTTATTATCATGACTTTGATTGTGAGACTCAAATTAATATTGATAATCTTCCTGAAATAGAGCAAGAAATGAAAAAAATAGTAAAAGAAAGAATTGAAATAAAAAAAATAGTTAAACCAATTGAAGAAGCTGTTGATTTTTTAAAAAAGAAAGGGTACAAATATACTCTTGAACTTGTTGAAGAGTTAAAGGAAAAAGGAGAAACTGAAGTTTCATTTTATGAGCAAGGAGATTTTATTAATATGTGTAAAGGTCCGCACGTTCCAAACACAAGTAAACTGAAAGCTTCAAAATTAACTAAAATTGCAGGAGCTTATTGGAGAGGAGATGCAAAAAATAAACAACTTCAAAGAATTTATGGGATTTCTTTTCCTGATAAAAAACCATTAAAAGAAAAATTAAGACAAATTGAAGAAGCAGAAAAAAATGACCATAATAAAGTTGGAAGACAAATGAGTCTTTTTACAACTAGTGATATTATTGGTCAAGGACTTCCGTTAATGATGCCAAAAGGCAGTAAGATATTGCAAATTCTTCAACGTTGGATTGAAGATGAAGAAGAAAGCAGGGGTTACTTGCTTACAAAAACTCCTGTCATGGCAAAAAGTGAGTTATACAAAGTCTCAGGTCACTGGGAACACTATAAGGATGGAATGTTTCAAATAACTAATGATGGTGATATTCTCGCGCTAAGACCTATGACTTGTCCATTTCAATTTATTATCTATAATGCTGAGTCTAGGAGTTATAGGGATCTTCCTATAAGGTACAATGAAACTTCTCCTCTTTTTAGAAAGGAAGAATCAGGGGAGATGCATGGTCTAACTAGGATACGTCAGTTTACGCTATCCGAAGGTCATATTGTTTGTAGGCCAGATCAATTGGAACATGAGTTTAAGGAAGTTGTTGATTTAGTAAATTATATTATGAAGACTCTTAAGATTGACGATATAATTTGGTATAGATTTTCAAAGTGGGATCCTAATAAAGAGGGTGGAAAATATATTGATAATCCGAAAGCTTGGGAAGGTTCACAAAAAGCAATGAAAAAAATTCTAGACGATCTTAATCTTGATTATGTTGAAGCAGAGGGCGAAGCTGCATTTTATGGTCCTAAGCTAGACATTCAGACAAAAAATGTTTACGGAAAAGAAGATACGTTAATAACTATTCAAATTGATTTTGCATTACCGGAAAGATTTGACATGACTTATGTTGATACTGATGGAGTGAAAAAAAGACCTATGATAGTTCACAGATCTTCAATTGGTTGTTATGAAAGAACTCTTGCACTTTTAATCGAGCACTATAAAGGAAAATTCCCTCTTTGGTTAAATCCTAACCAAGTTAAAATTTTAACTGTGGCGGATAGACATATTGATTACGCAAAAAAACTCAAAGAAGAGTTTAACAAAAATAAAGTCAGGGTTGAAATTGATGAACGATCTGAGTCTATTCCTAAAAAAGTTAGAGCTGCGCAACTTGACCAATTTAACTATATTTTGGTTGTTGGAGATAAAGAACAAGAGAGTCATACTGTAAACATAAGAACTAGGGATAATGTTGTTCACGGGGAGAAACCAGTAATTGAATTCATAGAACAAATCTTAAAAGAAATTGATGAAAGATTATAATATCAAAAACTAGGTTTTTTTAATATTTTTTTTTTAATATTTTTGTATTTTTTTAATTTTTTTTGTTGTCTTAATTTTTTTTATTTTCTTTGTTGTTCTTTTTTTTAATCATATTTTTATTAACACATCATAACCAGCATGATTTTCATAATGTCTGCTATTAGTTCTGCAATCTTTCTCATCCTATAGGTGAACTGTAATTCTTCGCTAGTTACATTTTTATATACTTTTTTAGTTTGATCGCGAATATCATTTTTTTGATCGAGTATTTTCATTGCAAGATTAGGATCATAGTTGTAAAATAAATTATAAAAATCTTCATTCATTTTAACAATTTGCTCAAATAGTGGTATTAATTCTTTTCTAACTCCTTTTTCTGTATTTTTGTAAAGTCTTGAATACTCGTCGCCGAGTAATTCTAAAAATTGAATTACGTTGTAGTGGTGTTGTGTTTTTTCAAAGTCTTTGTGGCCTTTTTTATTTAAAATTCGCAAACAATACGCGCAGAATTTATTTACTTCGCGATCCCTTATCCATAATTCTTTTAATTGAGTTATGTCTTTTTTCTTTAAACAATCAAGACCATCTTTTGCCATAAATAATACTAGGCGAAATAGTCGTCTTTCGATCATATCAAATTCTACTTCATTATTTCCTGATAAATCTCTTATGAGTAAATGATTTTTTGTTTGTTCGACGGCTTCATAACCAATTAAACTTTCAGTCATGTGCATGACCCAGTCTGCTTCTTTTGGTTCTTTATATTTTACAATGACCTCATCGTCTCCTCTTATGTATACGTTGGTTATGGAAACAAAAACTAAACTTCTACTCCATGAGCTAATATTAATTTCACTTTTTTTACTTTTGAATTCTTTTTGAGTTGAGATTATGAGTTTTTTATTATCTTCTTCAAGGTTTATTTCGTCTCCGGAATTTAAACTGAATTTTTTTGCCCATGAAGCAGGTAAACTAACTGTGAGCGTTGATGCACCTTGTTTGATTATTTTTCGTCTCATGGTTATTTACTGAGTGGCGCATATATTTAAACTTTTCTAAAAAAATATACTTCTAAAAAAAGTATATTCGTATATTCTAAAATATATTTCATACACAAAACGAATATATTGCGTATATGTTTAATTACTATCATGACATCAACAACCCATAAACAAAGACAAAACCAAGGACAAAACCAAGGACAAAACCAAGGACAAAACCAAGGACAAGACCTGGGACGAGGTCGAGGACAAGATCAAGGACAAGATCGAGGACAAAAACAAGGACAATTACATCTTCATACTCCATTTTCTGATGGGGAGATAACCTTAGATCTTTTATTGGCAGCACCATATGATTTTGTTGCAATATCAGATCATGATACAATGGAGGGCATTTCTACTTATGGGCAATTAGAACAAATAACTGGTATTGAAGTAATTCCTGCAGTTGAAATCACTTGTCAATTTGAGGGTAAGAAACTTCATGTATTATCTTATTGGCCTGATCAGTCAAGTCAAGAATTTAAGGGGGCTTTAGCTAAGTTTAGGTATGATCGTTCAACAAGAACGCAAGAAACAATTTCATTACTATCTCAAAATGGATTTGATATATCGATGGACGATTTTTCAAAGTATGGTAAATTAATTGTAAAAAATAATATTGCGCATGAAGTTTATCAAAAACCTAAAAACCGAGCACGATTAGAAAAAGAAGGAATAACCTCTGAGAGTGCGTTCAAAAAAACGTATCTAACTCCTGGTTCAAAAGTTTATCCTGAATTAAAACGACCTGATGCTACCAAAATTCTTCCACTTTCAAAAGGAGTTTTGGTTTTAGCACATCCTGGAAGAAATCTAAAATTGGGTGCTGAAGATTATCTTGTTAAAAAATTAATAGATCAGATTGGTATTGTGGGTGTCGAATCAGGTAGTAGACATCATGCTCCTGAACAAAATGTGCATTATTATAATCTGGCTAGATCATTAGGGTTAATTACGGTGCAAAGTGGAGATGTTCATAGAACAGATCAGATTAATTCAAATATTGAGACTTATTCAGCGTTAGCGAAATTAAAACGTGCGAAAGAAGTTTCGCGGCGGGGTACGACTCCTTATGCACCATCAAATAACTATGCGGCACAAAATTCACTTGCCTGTACTGCAGAAGGTTTATTTTAAACATTTGAAGCGATAAATTTAATCGGGGGTTTACAAATACTTTTATATATTATTTAGGTCATAATTGCAGGCATATGTGTTTGTCAATACCTGGAAAAATTGTAGAAATTAAGTCTGATACTGCAATTGTTGACTATGGTCACACTAAACGCGAAGTTAAACTTCTTGAAATTCCTAAATTGGGCGAATACGTTTTAGTCTCAGGCGGGTTTATTGTGTCTATTGTAAGTGAGCGTGAAGCGCTTGATTTTCTGAAAACATTAAAACAAATGGAAGAACAATCAGTAAATTATTGTGATGATGAGTAAATAATTCAGTCATAAAATGGAATAAGTAACAATGGAATCAGTAGAACATTATTTTTTGAAATATGCATTTCCTTGTGCATTTGTTTTAGTTCAACAAGGGAAAATAACTGAAGAAAAGCGCCTTGCATTAGAAACTGCATTGTTAAATAAAACTCCTCTTGATAAATCTGAACTTGAACTTCTTTTTCCTTCTGCTTTTAGGAGAATTAAACAAGTGGCAATTCAGTTAAACAAACCTATTTGGGACAGATCAATTATTGAAGTTTATTTTAAAGAATTTCATAATAAATTTATTGATGGAAAAGAAGGTTTTTATTCTAAAACTCCTCCCTCATTCAGAGAATTTTGTAAAGTTCATAGGGTAAAAATTATTATGCGTAATGAAACAACTGCCAAAGTTGAGTATTTAGAACCTAACGACAATATTAATCGACCAAAACATATGATTGTGAAGTTAATTCCAAATGTTAAAGTTGGTGATATAGTTTTTACTCATTTAGGTTATCTTATTGAGATTGCAAATTCCAACTGGGATTAATTAATAGAATTAAATTTTAGGTTTGAATTTTTATTTGTGATAATTTGTTTTTCTAAAAAAATAACTGATATTATTCCGACTCCAATAAACATAACTCCAATAATTTGATTGATGTTTAAAATATTGTCTAAAAATATTAGGTTAAGTAAGCTGGTTATTATTGAGCCGAACATTAAAATGCAAGTTGCAACAGTTGCGCTGACTTTTTGCAGTCCAGTATACCACGTCCAAACATAACCTAGCAAAAATATTGAAGTGATAATGATCCATAATATTTGTTCATAATTCATCATTAATACTTCTCTAATCTCTCCTGCTGCAAATAAATATCCTAAAATAAACATGCTTCCAAATCCCATTCTGCCTAATGCTACAATCTTTGGTTGAACAGTTTTTAATATTTTTTTTGACAAAATAGTTTCCCCTGCCCAACATACTGTGGCAAGAAAAATAAGTAAATCTCCTAAATTTAAGGTTTGCCAACTTAATCTTAAAAGAAGAATATTTCCTATTAGGAGGGTTGCACCAACAAATATGGTTTGTTTATTTAATTTTTCTTTAAAAAATATTATTGATAGTATCGCAACATAAACAAACATTGTTTTGTGGATGAACGCACCTTTAATTCCTGTGGTGATACTCAATCCTTTAAAGAAGAGTAAAAATGGTATGCTTCCACCTAATAGTCCAATAACGCTCAAAAAACCCCATTCTTTTTTTTTTAATGATTTAATTTGTTTGAATTCTTTAAGTCCAATTATGGTGACTAATAATAATGCAAAAACAAGAATATTTTTTGAAAAAGTAAAAACGCTAGGATTTATTCCGCCGACTCCTATTTTATTTAGGAATATTGCCAGTCCACTTATTACTGCGGTTAGAAATACAAATATTAGTCCTCTTTTTTCCATATTGCTCACTTAAATCCAAAACCATATAAATACTTTTTGATTAATGTATGTTGGTATGCCCAAAATAAAATCTGAATTATGTATTTACTGTTTTGGTAATGAATTCATCAAAACTGATTCGTTGGCTAAAAAATTAGTATCTAACCTCGTTTTTCCTAATATAAAATTTATCAATTGTTCTTCTCCTGATGATCTTCCAGAGTCAAATAATTTAATAATTCTCGACGTTATCATGAATATTTCAAAATCAATACTAATAACTGATATTGATCATCTTTCTCAATTTAGCTGCATTGGATGTCATGATTTAGATCTTAGCTTTTGGTTAAAATTAAAAAAAGAAATGGGTGAACTTAAAAAAATTCAAATTATTGGCATTCCTCCTGAAGGAAACCGAGATCAAATTCAAAAAGAACTTACTTCGATTCTCTCCAAGCTTGATTAAAAAACTCTTTATAACTTTTAGCAATTTCTTTGTGTTCGATTAAGAAGGATAGTGGTTTTTCTGAAAAATATATTGTGGCGACAACTGAATTAGTTATGACTAGGTATGCTGGGGCCAAATTATTTGATTTTTTGGTGATTGTTAATTTTTTGCGTTTACTTTCTTTCCACCATTTGTCATCCCATGAAATAGAGTCTTTGTTGACTATGATTTTACATTTAGCTTTTTTATTTATTCTTTTTTGTTGCCAGTTCTTCAAATAGCCTCCTGTTTGTTCTCCTACTTTTTTTGGAGATCCCAATATTAATACTGTCTCTTCTGGGGCTAAATGTGACAAAACTTTTTCGAGAACTGTCTTCATGCCTTTTATTCCTTCATATGAATTTAGTGCACTTGTTTTAATTCCTGTTTTTTCAACTATTTTTAGTTTATTAATAATTTCTTTAACTTCTTGTTTTGTATTCGCGAGTGAGAGTTCAGTTTCGTTTACAAGTTCATTTAATCTTTCAGGTGGTGCGGGGCTGAAATGTTGAACTCCATTTTTATTTACTGTGCTAACTAATCCTTTTTTAGATAGTCTTTTGAGAATATCATATATTTTGGAGTGTGAAACTCCTGAATTCTTCAAAATTAAGCCTGTGGTGCTTTCACCTAATTCATTTAGTGAGGTATAGACCTTGGATTCTCCTTCAGTTAATAGGGGTATTTTCATATTAAATAATTAATAATTGTTTATTATTTAAATATTTTCCCTTACTGGTGAGGGGATAATCATTAAATTAAATCAATTTCTCTCAACTAATATGGTCAATGAAATAAATTTATTAAAAGAAAAAGTAAAAAAATTTAGTGTGGATAGGGATTGGGAACAGTATCATTCACCTAAAGAATTAGCAATAGCTCTTGTTCTAGAGTCAAGCGAAGTTCTTGATTTATTTAGATTTAAAGAAAACGCAAATCCTGATAGCGTTGCGTTAGAACTGGCAGATGTGTTAAATATTTTGTTAAGACTGTCAGATGTTTTAAATTTAGATATTATTTACTGGTTTGAAAAAAAGATGGCAGAAAATGAAAAAAAATATCCTATTAGTAAATGCCATGGGTTAAGTAAGAAGTATGATGAATTATAGGTGGATATTCATTTCTTGAATTCTTCCCAATTAAGTTCTAAAAAGTGCGTTGAACAACTTATGCAAGGATCATATGCGCGTATTAATTTTTCAATATCAAGTTTAATGTCTTTCTTACTCTTTTTTTCATCAAGTAATAATGTTTCAACAAGTATCTTAATTGCATCCTCAACATGTGCTAAGTTTTGCGTTGTGGGGGTGGTGATATTTGCAAAAGTACAGTTTCCTTTGGAGTCAAATTTGTATTGGTGAAATAGCATCCCTCGTGGAGCTTCTACTCGTCCAATTCCCTCAGATTTTTTAACAACAAAAGTTGCAGGAGATTCTTTTTTAAAATTTAATAAAACTTGTTCTAAAATTTCAATTGAGTTGATTATTCCTTCATTGATTTCTATTGCTTGCGCAAGAACATTCATATATGGATTCCATTTATTGTTTAAGATTTTTTTTAAATATTTTTTTTGAGTTTTTAAATCATTTTTTTCGATTCGAAGTAATATTCGAGGTAATGCTCCGACCATGTAGGTTTTGCCTTCTTTTGTGGCAAATTCTGCAGTTGATCCTTTTCTTAAGAATTCTTTAAAATGTTTTTCATATTCTTTTTCAGTGTATTCTTCACCGTCAAGACCATTTATGACTTTGTCTGAATAAAAATAACTTCCCCCTCCAAACCCAAAATAAGGGTGGTCTAAAATAATTGAGGGATAATCTAATTCGTCAAAAACATTTAGAGTAAATTTTGCATCTTTTTTTATGCTTTTTAATTCAGATAGTAAACTTTTCAATGCAGTTTCATCAGGAGTTCGAGAAAGACCGCCAATAACTTCTGCAATTGGATGTATATCTCGTCCTGCAACCACTCTAACTATTTTATTTCCTGCTTTTTTAATTCTTAGTGCAGTTTTAATTAATTCTTTATGGGTTGGCGCCATCTCAATTGCACTGCTATACCCATAATAGTCTGGTAAGACTAAAAAATATAGGTGTAAAACATGACTCTGAATAATTCCTCCTATGTTTAGAAGTTCTCGAAGTAATTTTGTTTGTTTGCTGACCGTTATTTCGAATGCATCTTCAATAGCTTTGTTTGCTGCAATCGTATGAACTACAGAACACACTCCACAAATTCGTGAAGCAATTATTGGAACTTCATCAAATTTTTTACCTTTCAGTATTCCTTCAAAATATCTGCTTCCTTCAAAGATTTTCAATTCTGCTTTTTTTATTTTATTTCCATCTACTACTATGTGTAGCTTCGCATGCCCTTCAATTTTAGTTATGTGATTAAGATTTATTGTTTTGCTCATTTTTTATTCTCACAATTATTTTTTGGGATCATCCAATTTGATATTATCAAATTCAGTTAGTTTATTTTTGATTTCTTCATAACTAACTCCCCAACTTTCAAATAATTTTATTTCTCCTGTAAAATTTGCGTGATCAACTGGTCCTCGACAAAGAACACAAGGAATATTTTCTTTTGTACATATGGCACCACAACCTCCATGAGTTATAGCACCTAAACACATTTTCTTTTGAGTTAAGAAACAATCCTTTCCTCGTTTTGAACATTGAACACATACTGGACCTATGAATTCTTCTATTTTTTCTTTTTTCAAATATTTTTTTACAAATTCAACAAATTCTTCTTTAATTATTGGACATCCTCTAAGATAGTAATCTACTGTTATGTGTTCTCCAACGCCTTTTGCTTCAATGGAATCTTTTAACATATTTTGGTTATATACATATTTATTTAATTCAGAATTTTCAAGAAAGTTTCGCATTGCAGGTATCCCTCCATGGCATGCACAAGCACCCATAGCAACAACAATTTTTGATTTTTCTCTAATTTGTTTTAGTTTTTTTAATTCCTTTTTTGTGGTTATAGCACCTTCGACAAATACTATGTCAAACTTTCCCTCTCTATTTTTTTCTTTTATTAGGTGGAAATATTTAACATCAAATTTATTTAATATATTTAGAATTTCATCGATGAATAAAACTGTAAATTGGCAGCCTTGACAGCAAGTGAATGAAAAAAAACCTACTTTCGGTTTACGTGGTTTTGTTATTTTTTTGACATTGTCTGTCATTTTATGATATGTCTCTTTTGTGCGTATTTAAATTTTTCTTATAATTTTATAATAATTCTTTAAAAATTTATTCAATTTCAACTTTTGTGAGTATGATTTTGTCTCCGTCAATAATTTGGGGTAAATTTCCGCAGTTAGGACACTCATATAGTGTTGAGGCATGTCGTTTTTCAATAATATTTGGTTCGCCTAAATATCCACATTCGCATTTAACTGTTGCTTTTTTTTCTTCAATAATTATTTTCCAATCAACTCGATTTTCTAGAACTTCTTTCATTTCATTGGCGGGCAAGTGGCCTAAATCCCCAACTTCAACAAAAATTTGTTTAACTTGGCCTAATTCTTTTGCTTTTTCTATTATTTGTTGGGCAATTGCTTGTTCGTGCATTATTTTAATTATTAACTAAACTTATTTAAATATTAATTGTTTTTAAGGGTTTAATGAGAAAAAAAACAAAAAACAAATCAAAATCAATTAAAAAATACGAACACGAGTATTTTGCTTTTTTCAAATCTATTTTTTACTCTCATCGGTATTTATTGTATGTTGTCATTTCTTTTTTCATGTTAGGTTTTATTGCTGCATTTTTCATGCCTAATAATTTTAAACTTCAATTATTTGATTCACTAGCTTTGTTAGTTGAGTCTGTCCACACATCTAATTCTGCGCTCTTAACGTTTAATATATTCTTCAACAATTTGTATGTGGCAGTTTTAATGTCTCTGTCAGGCTTGTTATTATTGCCTCCATTCTTGCTCTTGCTATCCAACGGGTTAGTTATTGGATTGATGTTTGATTTGGGGTTTAAGTTAGCGCATCTTAATGGGTTTATTCCAATTCAAATGGTATTGGGAATCATTCCTCATGGAATTTTTGAATTGCCTGCGTTATTTCTTTCATCAACATTAGGGGTTGCAGTTTTATTAAAATTAATTTTTAGAAAAAAATTGTTTATTCAATTCTCATTTTGGAAGTTTGCAAGAAATAATTTGAAAGCATTTATAGAAATTGTAATTCTTCTTTTATTAATTGCAGCAATCGTTGAAGTTTATGTGACTGGTGCATTTATTAGTGAAAGTTTAAGTGATAGTATTCGTATAAGAAATGAATCACTATCAGCAGTTATTCTTGATGGTTCGAATTTAAACGAGTTAGATAATGTTGTAAAAATAAATGAAATAGATTCAACTAAATTTAAGAAACAATCAGATCATTTGCTTAATAACGCAAGAATTAATTTTATGTCAACAATTCATTTAGTGTACAATCCCGAACTTTTTGCTTTTTTTTCATCTTTTGTGGACGTACAATATACAACAAAAATCCACACAATTAATGAAAATTCAATTTTATCTCAATCAGTATTCTCATTTGATTCAAAACAAGATGCAAGCGATTATCTTTTTTTATTAAATGAACTTGAATCAAACTTTAATATTTCTGGATTTTCATCAAAACAAATGAGTGCGGGTGATTTTAATTATTCTCATGTAACTTATAATTCTGAGTCCTTATTCAATCATAGATTTATTAAACAGCATCAAGATAACTTTTTGTTGTTTAATATTCAATTAGAAAATGGTTCATTGGATTTATTTGAACTAATAATTTCAGAATTAAACTAGATAGTTAATAAGTTGGTGCTGCTTTTGTTGTAATTAAATCTTACTTAGCATTGCTCTGTCTGAATCATCTAAATCTTCATCACTTAATACTTTATCAATTTCAGCTTTTAATTTTTCTTCGTCTTCTTTTTTCTTCTTATCTTCTTCAATTTTTCTTTCTTCATCACTATATTCGCTTAATTTATGATCTGAATTTTTTTCATCAATTATTAATTCGACTTTTTCTTCATCAGTTTCTTTGTCCAGGTCATCATCATCATTATCTTCACAATCTTTAACGTCTTTATTATGTTTGGAATCTATTTCTTGGGATTTAAATTTTTCTTCAGCTCGCCCCCAATCTGAAGTTCCAGTAAGTTTTATTTCTCCTTTTTTCTCGCTAAAATGGAAATTAAAATGAGTGAATGCAAGTTTTTTCAAAAGACCTTGCAATACTAGTAGGAGTAGTATGATTCCTGCAGCATAATATGTTAAAGTTATGATGTGTGGGTAAAGTAATTGTTCGAATCCAAAATTAAATACTATTGCTTTTTTAAGCGCGGTTTCAACAACAACGAATGGATTATACATTGCAATTTGTTTTATTGATTCAGGCATGCTTTCTAATGGAATTATTATATTTGAAAATAATAAAAATAAACTTGATGCAGTTATTGATGCGAGTGTTACTGTTTCTGCAGTCTTAAATATGAATCCTAAAAATATTCCTAAAAATATGAATAAGACAGTTGCAATAAACAGAATAAGTGCAATATTGTGGAAATTGGATAATATATCAACTTGAAAATAAAATATGGACACGCTAATAAACATCATTAATTGAACTGCTAAAATTATGAGTGTGCTAATAAAATTAGCAGTAGTGAATGTAAAATAGTTTGTAGGACTTATCGCATTTCTAAAAAATGATTTACTGTTCTTTTCAACAATCATTATGGTTGATGATAATAATATCCCTGTAATCATTATAACAATTACAAGAAGTGCAGGAAATAAACTGTGAAAATGACTTTTTTGAGTGGTTATAGGTTCTACTTTTGAAGTTATAGGTGATATTATTTCTCCTGCTTCTTTTATTTCAAGTCCATTTATTTTATCTAATGCTTCTTGAAGTATTAAGTCTGAATTATTAATGATTATTATTGCTTCTTCTATTTGCGAAGTTACATTATCAAATTCCGGAAGTAGTAAATCTCTTTGATCAGAAATTTTTGCTACATTTTGTTTTGTAATTTTTAGTTGAAGATCAACTGAATTCATCATGCCGGATATATTCCCTATTTGATTAACAATTTCAGTATATTGTAAATTTGCATAAGCGGGAGTTTCTTCAATAGTATCTTTTAGCAGATTTAATTTTGATATTGCATCATCAACATCTTCTTTTGTTTCATTCAAAACTCCTGTTCGATCTTTAATATCTGCTAGTACATTTATTGTTCCAGTAGCTTTGTCAAGTGCAGTTTTAACATTGTTCTCAACTGCAGTTTTAATGAGCTTAGTTTTGGAAATGATTATGTCTGATGCATCGTCAACTCCGTTTAAATCAACGCTGCTAAAATCAACCGAAATATCAAGTGCTGCAACTTCTTGTTTTACATCTAAAACTTTATTTTTTACATCAATTTCTTTATTTTTTAAAACTTCTAATTCTGCTTGCGCATCCATAATTCTGCCTTCAACAAAACTTAATCTTGCAAGAATATCAGTTACTAATTCTTTAGAGATTTCATTTGTTTTGTTATTGAGTTTTGCATTCATCGAATCAAGAATTATCCAAACGAGATTTGCTTGAGAATAATCTACATAAAATGTAAGCTCATTTATTTTTCCAGGAGAAATATTCATGTCTGGAGGAAATATTATGCAGCTTTGTGTTTCTCCTCCTTTAACTGAATTAATGCAGCTTAATTGATCTTCATATCTTATTACATTAAAATTCTGACTTTCCATCTGACTGATGGTGTCTTCTGCAAGCGCAGTATAATTTTCTGAGAATATTCCTGCTGTAAGTAAAAATCCTGATGTTTTACTAAACGCTAAGCCCAGTAAACAAACAAGAAGTAATGGGCCTATAAATATGATGAGTGCAGAAGTTTTACTTCTAAGCAAAAGTTTGAAGTTCTTAGCAATTAAGATTAATAATTTCATCATTTTAATTTATATTTTTTATTTTGTTTCTTTTTTAGTTTTAGTTAGTATCTCAAATATTTCTTTAAGAGTTGGTTCTTTCAAATCCAAACTGATAATTTTTTCTCTTGAATCATTTATTATTTCTGCAATTTTAGGAAGTATCTTTTGAGCATTTAATGCATATAAAATTAGGGTTTCATCTTTTTCTTCTGTTTTTTTAATTTTTAATTTTCTTTTTTTGAACTTTTCAATTAATTTTTCATAGTTGCCAGGTTTTGTGTGGATGTGTATTTCTTGATTTTTTGAAAATAGTTCTTTTAGTTCGTGTAGTGTTCCATATCCGAGCATTCGATGATCGTGTAAAACTCCTATTTTGGTACAGAGGTGTTCTATTTCGTCTAGTAAGTGTGAGCTGAGAATTACTGTAGTTCCTTCATTTGAGATTTTTTTTATTAGTTTCCACATTTGTTTTCTTATAATTGGATCTAAGTCTGCTGTTGGCTCATCCATAAAAAGAATTTTGGGTTTATGAATTAAACTACAACCTATGTCAAGTCTTTTTTGCATTCCTCCGCTAAGTTCAGAAGATATGGAGTTTCTATCTGCTTCAAGGTCAACAAAGTTTAGTATCTCAGTTATTCTTTCTTTTATTATTTTTCCAGATAATTTGTATAATCTGCCATATAATTTGAGATTTTCTTCAACAGTTAAATGTTCATAAAATGAAGGGGTTTGAGAGCTGTAACCATATAACTTTTTTATTTTATTCTGATTAAAAAATTTAAAGACTGATTTGTATTCTGGTTTTATGACTCCATTATGTTTAACATGAGTTCTGTATTCAACATCTCCTTCTGTTGTTTTTATGAATCCTATGAGCATGTGCAGTAATGTTGTTTTTCCACTTCCGCTCATTCCAACAATCCCAAATATGTCTCCATCATATATTTCCATGTTGGTTTTTTCTAAAACTAGTTTTTTACCAAATCTTTTTGTTAATTTTGTTACTCTAATTAATGATTTTTTTTGTTCTTTTGTTTCTTGATCATCAATTCCTAATTCGTCTTTGTTTTTTTCATCTTTTTGTTTTTTTTCAGAATGTTTAGAAGTTGATTTTTCTGTTTTAATTTCCAAATTATCTGGGTTATTATCGTTTTCACTGTTTTTTTCTTTTTTTGAGTCTTTTTTACTTTTCTCAACAAGTTTTTTGCTAGTTTTTTCTTTTTTTGTGCCTATTTGCTCTATTTTTGGGTTTTTTTCATTTTCAGAGTCTGTTTTAGATTTAGAATCTTTAATGTCTGTGTTAGAATTAGACTTAAGTTTAGTGCTTTCAGAATCCTTTTCAATCTGTTCTTCACACTCTTTTTTGGCCATATTGCTATTTTACTTAAATTATATTTATAAATTTGAGTGACCACTTAATAATAAATAATTATTTTATGAGTATTTTTAATATAAAGATAGTATCTTTAAAGATATTAATAATTTAAATATGAAATACTTATAATATGAACTATTCATAATACAAAATAATTATTATATGAGTTAATCGCTTTTAAAATACATTTTACTGTTGGGTATCATTGTTTAACCTTATCTAACCTTATTTATATAGTATATTTTAAAATAATCTAAAATACATTATAATTGATAATCTTTATAAATAACATTAATTTTTAATACTTTTATTAATAAATTAATAACTTGGCAGTACAATTGTTCGAAATTGTTAACTAAGCCGAACATATAACCTTTTAATAAAAATTTAAGTTTGTTTAAGCAAAATTAAGGAAAAAATGGTATTAGAAAAACTCGGTTCATCATTAAAGGATACATTATCTAAGATTTCAGGTGCATTATTTGTAGATGAAAAACTAGTTAATGAATTAGTTAAAGATATTCAGCGGGCTCTTTTACAATCTGATGTTAATGTTCGAATGGTTTTTGAATTAACAAAAGAGATCAAAAAAAGAATTTTAAAAGATGAACCTCCTGCCGGTTTAACAAAAAAAGAATTTTTAATAAAAATAGTGTATGAAGAGTTAGTAAAATTTCTTGGTGAAAAAGAATCCAAAATTGATGTTTCTAAAAAACCAACAAGAATTATGTTGGTTGGTTTATTTGGTCATGGTAAGACGACAACTTCTGGTAAGCTTGCAAAATATTACAAAAAACGAGGACATAAAGTTGCACTTGTATCAACAGATACCTGGCGTCCCGCAGCATTCATTCAACTTCAACAATTAGGTGCGCAAATCGAAGTTCCTGTTTTTGGAAATCCCAAAGCCAAAAATCCTGTTGATATTTTTAAAGAGTTTGAAGAAGAACTTAACAAATTTGATATTGTAATTATAGATACTGCAGGAAGAGATGCATTGTCTGATGAGCTTATTGAAGAACTTAATCATATCGCAACTGAAGTTCAAGCTGATGAAAGATTATTAGTTATTGGTGGTGATGTGGGTCAAGCAGCAGAAAAACAAGCTGCAGCATTTCATGAAACATGTAATGTGTCAGGTGTTGTTATTACTAAACTTGAAGGTACTGCTAAAGGTGGTGGCTCGTTAATTGCTTGTTCTATTACTGGTGCTAAAGTAAAATTTATTGGTGTCGGGGAGAAAATTGATGATCTTGAAACTTTTGTTCCTGAACGTTTTGTAGGTAAGCTTCTTGGTATGGGAGATTTAGAGGGTTTGCTTGAAAAAGCAAGAGAAGCAATTTCTGAAGAGGATGCTCAAGATATGGGTAAAAAATTAATTAAAGGTGATTTTAATCTAATTGATTTGTATGAACAAATGAGTGCGATGTCTAAAATGGGTCCTCTGGGTAAAATTGTTGATATGATTCCTGGATTTGGTGGTCTTAAAATTCCTAAAGATATGTTAAAAGGTCAAGAAGAAAAATTAAAAGTGTGGAAACACATGATGAATTCTATGACTAAAAAAGAACTTGAAGATCCTGAAAATGTAATGACTCCTAGTCGTATTGATCGTATTGCAACAGGTAGTGGAAAAACTATTTCTGATGTTCGAGAATTAATAAAACAATATAGGCAAAGTAAAAAAATGATCAAATCTTTTGCGGGTAAGTCTGGATCTCCTGAACAAATGCAAAAAATGATGCAGAGAGGGGGAATTGGTGGACTTATGGGTGGCATGAAAGGTATGGGTCGTGGTAAACGTAAAACTTATAGGTAAACAAATTCTAAACAAAATAAAAATCAGATTATCTGTGGTGCATGTACAAATATAATTTCTTACTCAATAATTCATAATTAATTTCTAAAAACCAAAAAATTTATAGTCTAAAAAATCCTTTATCTTAATTTATGGAGCGAATCAAAAAACCTAAGTCTAAACTTTGTAAGAAACAGGGAGAGTTAGAAGAAGAATCGTCTGATTTATATGATTATAATCCTGACTCGGATCATCCTCTGATTGAAAAAAGAACTAAACAAAAAAAGATTAGAAAGTGTTAATTACGAACTAGTTTTATTAGGGCAACATGTTATTTGATCAAAAACTAAAAAATAAATGTTTAAATTCTAAAGTTTGGAGCAATATTTTTTTTATAATTCCGTTAACAATTGCTATTTGGAATCATCTTATACTACATTCAATCTTGCTTGCAGGGGTGATTATTTTTTCTTGTTTGTATCACGCACACAAAGAAAAAAAATTCGAATTAATTGATAAAATTTTAGCATATTCATTAATATTTTACAATTTGTATTTGTGCTACTTATCTAATTTCAAACAACCATATTTTTTATTGGCTTTAGTATTTGTTTTTATTGGTATTTATTATTTACGTAAAAAGAAAAAGGATGATTGGGAGTGGCATTTATCGTCTGCAATTATTACTCTTTTATGTATTTTGGCGTATGTGGTTGCAGTTTAAGATTTAATTAGTTTTAGGTTCTTCTTCACAACAGCTAATATCTATTTTACAAATTCCATTAGGTCCTTGTATTTCTATAAAATAAAATCTATATGGTTTTTCGGTTGCTGTAGCTAAAAAGTTTTCAATTTTTTTATTAAATTTATGAGCATAATTTTTTAGTTCTTCAAGAGATTTACAATTAATTTCGAATGTAATATTTTGTGTTATTGGTTGATTATCTCCAGTCATTAAACAAATTTTAAAATCTGAATTTAATAATTTGAATGTGATCCATTCTTTATGGTTATATCTTCCTTTTTCTTCTTCAAAAAACTGTTTAAGAAATTCTTTTACTTCTAATATGTGTTCTTTACAAACTAAGTATGTGCTGACATCTTTCATTTTTTGTGCTCCGAGGTTATCTTATTTAAAATCCATTTTTTCTTTGTCCAAGCAAAAATTCCAAGTCCTATAATAATCATAATAACACTTAGCAATTGTCCTGTTTTCAAACCTAAAACTATATTGTCAATTTTCCAAATGTCTGTAATGATTCTTAATATTCCATAGCCTATTAAAAAATTAATTGATAATAGTTTAGAACCAAAAAACTTTTTAAGCGTTGACCTATTCAAATAAATTAAAAATATTAGCCAACTAAATAATAACAAATGCGAGATAAATGCATAAATTGGGTATGGGTGTCTACAAACATTATCCACTCCAGAAAAAATTGCACACCACGGTCCATTAAATGGAGTTCCGATTAATTCTCCATTCAATAAATTGCCTATTCGTCCAAGCATTAATGAAAATATTGCGACTGGACTTATTAAGTCAAGTATTTTCCAAAACTCAATTCGTCGACGAACACTCCAAATTTTAACTGCCAAAAATGTTCCGATAAGTCCGCCATGAAAGCTCATTCCACCTTCCCAGATTTTAAACAATTCAAGGGGGTTTGCAATAAAACTTTCAAACCGATAAAAAATCATTTCAAATAATCTTGAACCTGCAATAATTCCAATCATTAAATATAAAATAAATTCTTCTACATTCTCTTTATCAAATTGTTTTACCCATTTTTTGCCAACATAATTAAGCCAAAAATATGCGAATACAAATCCTAGAATGTAAATTATTCCATACCATCTAATTTGCATGGTGCCAATTGAAACAATGATTGGATTAAAATCAATTATAAACATAAATATTTACCTCAGATGTATTTCAACAATATCTGTGTCTTTAAGTTTGTGTTTTAGTCTTAATATTTGGCCGCCAAATTTTGAACTTGGCCCCCAGACTTTTGCAAATCGAAACTTACTTACGAAGTCTTTGTGTAATTTTCTACACATAGTTTCAATTGTGGAGTTTGCACGTATTATGAGTGGGATATCTAAGTCTGCCTTTTTCCCAGTTTCTTTACAATAGACTCTAATTAAATTCATTTTTTGAAATATTATTTCTTTTATTTCTTCAGTATCAAATCCGTCTTGCACACTTATGCAAATATCTGGTTTAATTTCTTTTTTAATTTCTTCGAGTCTTTTTTTATCAACTAAATCAATTTTGTTTAATACAACTACTGAAGGGAGATATTTTTTATTGCCTTCAATCATATCTATTAATTGATCTGCATTTATTGGTGTTCGAATTAAAATTTCTGCATTACTTATTCTGAACTCTTTACATATGAGTTTAATTGTATCATCATTTAAATCTGGAAGACGAACAGTTTTACCAATTCTAATTCCATTTTTCATTTTTTTTCTTATTCTAATATCTGGTTTTGATTGATTGAGTCTTACGTGGGAATCATAAATTTCTTTCTGGATAACTGGATATGCTTCAGGTCTTGTAACATCAACAATTATTAAAACAAGTTCTGCGTTTCGTATTACTGAAAGAACTTCGCGACCTCGACCTCTTCCACTTGCAGCACCTCTTACGATTCCAGGGACATCTAAGATTTGTATTTTTGCATCTTTATGTTCCATTAGTCCTGGAACAACATCGAGCGTGGTGAACTCATATGCACCTACGGGGCTATTCGCGTTGGTAATTGCATTAAGTAAACTACTTTTACCTGCACTTGGAAATCCAACCATAATTACAGTTCCATCTCCACTTTTTTTAACAGAATATCCTTCGCCTTTTTTTCCTTTTTTTCCTCTAGATACTTCTTTATCTTTGAGAACAGCGATTTTAGCTTTTAACAGACCAATGGAGTGTTGAGTTCGTTTATTGTACTTCGTTTTACGTAATTCATCTTCAAATTCTTTTATTCTATCATTATAATCTGGCATATCTGACCACAAAATCAATACTTTTATAAATATATATCTGTTGATTTGACTAATGGACATTTCATTAGATATCTTCAATAAACTTTACGATTATATTCAAAATAACATTCTGGGGTTTTTAGGTAAGTTTGTTGTTGCGATTATTATTTTATTAATAGGGTTTGTTTTTGGGAGATTTCTTGGAAAATTAGTTTATAAATTTCTTCATTCATTTGAACTTAACAGATTACTAAATAAGCTTGGTGGCATGAGGGTTGAAGCAGAAGAACTTGCTGAAGCATTCACGACATATTTTGTATATTTTGTTACGGTAGTAATTGTTCTCCAACAGATTGGTTTAGCAACAACTATTCTAAATATGATTGCAGGAGCAATTATTTTGATTATAATTCTTTCAACATTTTTAGGTGTGAAAGATTTTATTCCTAATGCGATCGCAGGAGTAGTTATTCAAAGTAAACAACTAATTAAACCTGATGAGATAATTAAAGTAAAGGGTATGAAGGGGAAAGTTTCACATATTTCATTAGTCGAAACTAAACTTGAGACTGAAGAAGGAGATGTTATTTTTATTCCTAACTCTGTTTTAACTAGAACTTCTATTATTAAAGTTAAGAAGAAATTATCAACAAAAGAGTTAATTGATAAAAAATCAGAAAAAAAGAATGTTTCTAAATCTAAGTAATTTTTGTTAATTTAACATTTCAAGCATACTTGCAATATTCCAAACTTGTGTTCGAGTATATTGTTGAATGTTTGTGTCTTCGCTAATCTCATCTAATTCTTGTAATGCTCTGTTAATTTTTATGTTCAAGTCAGAATCATCTTGTAATATTTGTATAATATTTAGAACTCTATTTCGAATGTTTTTAGGAACAGTGGTATCTTCAGTCAAGTCTTTTAAGGCTTGAGTTATGCTTTGTATTTTTTGGTCCATTTTGTTGCATAATAGATGACCTTGTTAATAATTTTTTTAATTTTAAAATTTGATTAAGTTAATGTGAGTTAAAGAACAATTATTTCATTTCTTTCATAACTTCTTTTTGTATTTCGCTTGTTTTTTCTCTTAATTTTGCTTCTTGTTTTTCAAGAGTTTTTATTCTTAATTCAGTTGTTTCTTTTTTTGTTGTTAGTTCTTCTGTTAATTTACTTTTTTCTGCAACAACCATTATATTGCCAACTATTTTGTAAGCTTGGTTAGTTTTTTCAAGTTCGCTTAATGCAGATTCAATTTCTAGAAGTTGTGATTGGAATTGTTGTTTTTGTCCTAAATAGTTTTGCATGGATTGTTCCATTATTTGCAATTTATTAATTTTTTCTTGTGTTTCAGCTGGTACGTCACTCATTTTAATCTCTCGTATTATTTTTTTGAATTTTATATTGAATCGTTAAGCATTGAGTAATGGTATTGAGTGTGGCTCTCAAAGCAGTAGGATCTTTAGATTTCACTTCAAACAATATTCCTTCTTCAACAGTTTTTACAACAAATTCCGATCTTTCAAATTGTTTTTCTTCCGGAGCGAATAACTTGAGTAATTTTTCTTTTTGTTCGTTTTCTGTGATCTCTACGGTAATAGTTGATTTGTATGTCATCATCTATCTTGCTTTTACTTTTGTTGAAACAAGTCTTTGTTTGTATAGAACTTTAGATCCGCAATATGGGCATCTTACTTTTTTTCGTAAGTAGTCCATGCTGACTTTTTTGTTACAATTGAAACATTTATATTCTACCATTTTTGATGTATGAAGCTATTTTTACGCTTCTTGTTCTTCTGCTTCTTCTTTGTTATACATGTCTTCACTTACCAGATCATAAATCTCTGGTGTTATCTCTTTTTTCTTTTCTTTAGGAATAGTATAAGCTTTTCCTACGAATTTAACTTTACATTTTGAGCAAAACCAAATTCCTTTGCTTATTCTTCTAACTTGAATATAATTACAGTAAGGACATTTATGTTTTCTTCTGCTTTCTTCTTCGATTCTAGCAGCTTTAATTTTATTTCGAGCCCCATATCTAGGTCCATATCTTTTTGTCGTAGTTCTAAGTCTTGTTTTAGCCATTTTTTAGCTCTTAATAGTTTATTTTAACTTTTTATGATTTAACAGGGCTATTTTAAGCTCTATTATTGATTTTCGATTGATTTAGAGGTATTGTTGTCTCTTTAAAAATCTTTTCACTTTTAAGCTATTTATAATTTTATGAATGTTTTTGTTTATTCTGCTATGACTCTAATCTTTTTTGTTGCAGCTTCAGGACTTTTAATATTTTGTAATGTGTATTTTCCGATTCCTTGAGCCTTTGCCCAGGTATTTGCCGCTTCTTCTGTTTTGAAAGTTTTAGGTCTTTTTATCTTAATTACTGTTTTCTTCATAGCTTGTATTTCTCGTCTTTTTGTTCTACTTGCCATTTTTATTTACCTTTTATTTAGTTTATTATGATTTTGGTTTATTTTTGTTGTGTTTATTAAATATTGTTAAATAAACCTTATTTAATGAATTAATATGGGGCTACGAGGATTTGAACCCCGATCGCATGGCCCCAAACCACGAGTGATAACCAAGTTACACTATAGCCCCATATGTTCTATGGTTTTTAAGTGAATTTCCAAGACATATTTAAATCTTCCGACTCGTAAGAATTCCCGTTTGAACCAGTCTCAACCCTGTTTAACTTGAATCTTCTGTATTTTATAGTTTAATACCAACAATTAACTTTAAATACCCATTCCTTTTTTTTGGTTTAAATATGGCTATTACAGAAAAAGATAAATTTAAACTTAAAAAATTTGTTAAACAAATTGCGAGTTATCGTGGTAGGCATACTGAGCTTGTTACTGTTTATGTTCCTGCGGGTTATGATATTAATGCAATTTCAAATCATCTTTCACAAGAGCAAGGAACTGCTTCTAATATTAAGTCAAAAAATACTAGGGAAAATGTTATTGGTGCATTGGAACGTATGATTCAACATCTAAAATTAATTCCAAAAACTCCTCCGAATGGTCTTGCAATTTTTTCGGGAAATGTTTCTGAAAGGGAAGGTCAAGATGATATTAAAGTTTGGTCACTTGAACCTCCAGTCCCCCTTAATTTTAGGACTTATAGGTGTGATAAGGAATTTATTGTTGAACCATTACAAGAAATGATTGATACGGATGAGATTTATGGTCTTGTTGTTTTAGATCAAAGGGATGGTATGCTTGCACTTCTTAAGGGTAAAGCAATTATTCCATTGAAAAAAACACATAGTGAAGTTCCAGGTAAAATGCGTGCTGGAGGTCAATCCGCTCCTCGTTTTCAACGTTTAAGGGAGGGTGCAGTTAAAGATCATTTCAAAAAAATTGCGGATTACATGAAAGAAAATTTTCTTCATCTTGAAAAACTTAAAGGAATAATCATTGGTGGTCCAGGAACTACTGTTAATAATTTTTTAAATAAAGATTATATTACGGGAGATGTCAAAAAAAAAATTATTGGTTCTAAAGATTTATCGTATACTGGTGAATTTGGCTTAAACGAACTTGTTGATAAAGCTCAAGATCTTCTTGCAGAAGAAGGAATTGCTGATGAAAAGAAATTAATGGGTGTGTTTTTTGGGCATCTGGCAAAAGATCAAAATATGGTCGCGTACGGTAAAGCTCAAGTCAAAAAAGTATTGGAGATGGGTGCGGTAGAAACTGTTCTAGTATCTGATTCTTGTGAAGATGAAGAAATTGAAGAGTTAGAAGAAATCGCAATTAATCTTGGGTCTGATGTTCAAATAATTTCTACTGACACTCGCGAGGGTGTTCAATTAAAAGATATGGGTAAATTTGCAGCAATATTGCGTTATCCTGTTCAGAGTTAATATCTTAATTAGGTGTTAGTTTTAATTAATTTTTAAGTTAGTTCTGTTTGAAATTTTTGTAAATGAGATAAAAATAAAAAGATTAATTCATAAATTTGTTTTGATATTCTTCTAAAACATATCTGCATGAGTGGGTGTATTCATCAGGGCTTTCAGTTATGTTTTTAATAACTTTATTTATGTCTTGAAAAAATACTTCTCCAACTTCGACGAGGTCTATGTTAAATGGTCCTGGATGAATAATTCTAAAAACTTGCATGAATGTCGGATCTCCTTCAAGTTTTGAAATTTTAAATAATTCTTCAATTTCAACGTCGGAAGGTAATTCTTTTTCGCAAAATAATTCTTCTGCTACTTCGCGTCTTGCAGCTAATGAATAAGTTTCTCCTTTGCCAACATGGCCTTCTGTGAGTGCGAACATATTATGTTCTACTTTTTTAGTGCTGCTTCTTTTTTGAATTAAGACTTCTTTGTATGTATTATCTTTGAAAACGAGCACTTCAATTATTCTGTGTAATAATTTTTTTTCATGACATTCATGTCTTGTCGCATGTCTGATAATATTGTCTTGCTCATCCACAACAATTAGCATTTCTTCTTCAGCCATTTTATTAAACCCTCTTTTTAGATTTTTTTAAATTATTTTTTTATTGATATTTTTTTTTCTAAAATAATTTTGATAATTTTTGGCCATATTTCTCCATTACTTGTTTGCCGTTCATGGTAGTTGTATCTTGCATATTAAATCCTAATTTGTTCACATATGTTTCAACAAGTTCAACGCTGCTTGCTTCAATTTCAAGAAATGTTGGGATTCCCTTGTGCGTATCAAATTCAAATTGTATTTTTTCTTTTTCAGAAATTTGTAGTAAATATGATTCTCTGTGTTTTTGTGTTTGGATTAATAATTTTAATCCTATTTGTTCTATTATTTCTCGCGTAGTCTCAAAATCATCTGTGTGAGTTTCTATTTCTTCTGCAATTTTCACTCCTTCTCGACTCAATGCGTGTTTAAATGTCAATTCTGCCTGATCTCCTTTTGTACGCAAACGTAAAATTTTATTCTCATTTTTTAATCGTTTATCGGGATAGTCGAAGAATTCGATGTTCATATCTCCTTCGAAAACTTTTTTTGCTCCAAGATCTAATAACTTTGTAACAATTTTTTCTTTGTCAATATCTAGTATTTTTACTTCTATTTCTTTCATATTATTTCATTCACAATATTTCCTTATAAATTTATCTTATGTATTGAATATATTTTGTATGTCTGATCTGTTTAGGAGTTTAATTGTTTTGAATGTTTAAGTGGTTTAGATGTTTAATTAGTTTGGATGTTTGATTGTTTCGAATGTTTAGAAAAAAGTTAATCAACTCTTCGTAAATATGTGTGGACTCATTCAAATGATGCAACTACAAAACAAGATCGTCTCACTTTAACCACTCAACAGTAATCAAAAACCGAAAGACTTATAAAAGACAACGCCAAAAACTGTTGTTATGAACAGCTTCAAATACATCCAACCATTAAATAAGTATAAAAAAAAGTCAGACTTAGAATTTCCAACTATTGCTTGGATTAAAAAAATTCCAAAAACTGACATTCATGTTCATCTTGGTGGTAGCATGAGAATTACAACTTTGATTGATGAAGCTAAACGTCAAAAAATTAAACTTCCTTCTTATAATATTGAAACACTTAAAAAATTGGTAATAAAAGAAAATGCCCTGGATCTTGAAGAATATCTTAAAGCGTTTCATTTAACTGAAAGTGTGATGAAAAGTGAGCGTACATTAAAACGAGTTGCATTCGAACTTGTTGTTGATTGTGTTTCTGAAAATGTGCGTCTTCTTGAAGTACGATTTGCGCCGACAAACTATGTTACTCCAAAACTTAAACTTCCTCAAATTATTGAAGCAGTTCTTGAAGGATTGGATGCAGGAAAAAAATATTGTAAAGAAAAATTAAAAAAGCGAATTCATGTTGGTTTAATTGTTTGTGGAATTAGAACAGATAAATCTGCAACTGAAGAAGCAGTTAGAATTGCAATTAATTATTATGGTCAGGGGGTTGTTGGATTTGATATTGCGGGAGCAGAATATGGTCATAGGCCAAAAGAATTAGAAAAAGTTTGTATGCCTGTTTTTAAGCATCATGTTCCGGTCACAATTCATGCTGGTGAAGCATATGGTGCTAAAAGTATTTCTGAATCATTAGTTTACTTAAGGGCAAAACGTATTGGTCATGGAACTCATGTGTTGGGTAGTACTCTATTGGTGAGGGAAGCAAATACGAGTAGACTTCCATTCGAAGTTTGTATCTCAAGTAATGTTCATACAAAAACAATACCGTCAATTCAAGCACACCCGATTCGTCAAATGATGATGCGCGGGTTACGAGTTTGTATTAATACTGATAATCGTTTAGTTAGCAACACCAATATTACTAAAGAAATGTATTTATTGGTAAATCATCTTGGATTTAGAAAAGGAGATCTAAAAAAACTGGTTAAGAATGGGGTTAAAGCAGCATTTATTGATAAAGATACTACTGATGAAATTTTAACTGAGTTTGATACTTCATTAGATTTATTGTAATTTATTGTTGGGCTTGTTAATTCGCATCTCAATTTAGATTCTATTTAATTTAGCTGACCTTTATATTAATTCAAAACTTATTTAACTCAATTCTTTTTTCTTATTCTTTAATGTTTTCAAAAAAAGATTACTTAATAGAAAAGTCATTTCTTGAATTATATCCTGATCGTGCGTTTAATTACAAACCAAGCGTGATTTATTCTGGTCGGATTAAAGATTATGGTGGGCACATTTTATTGGATCATAATAAACTGACTGTTAAACTTAATAGGAAATGGTTTTCGATTTCTGAAGAAATTCAAATGGGTTTTATTCAAGAGTTAATGTTAAGGTTGTGGAAAATTAAAGGTAAATTTACGACGTTAAATATTGATTTGTATCATAATTTTGTTAAAAATCTTCATCTTGCAATTCCAAAACATAGATCGCATCCCATTCTGGAACGATCTTTTAATCGGATTAATGAGCGTTATTTTTTGGGGTTAGTAGAACGACCAAATCTTGTTTGGACAAATGCGACTAGAGTTTTTGGGACATATGATTACAAGGCAGATACAGTATCGATTAGTAAAATGTTGTTAAATGAAGATCCTGTTTTGCTTGATTATGTGATGTATCATGAAGTTTTGCATAAGCAAAGAAAATTTGTGCGTTCTGGATCTAAAACACTTTATCATGATCGTAAGTTTAAGCGTTTAGAAAAAGTTTTTGAAAATCAAGAAGAAATGGAACGCCGTCTTAAAGGGGTTGGTTATAAAAAACATCTTTTTGTAGAAGAAAAAAATAAAATTGAGGCAAAAAAAAGAAAAGTACAGCCAAAATCACCAAAGCCTCAACAAAGTTTTTTGTCGGGACTAGTCGAATCAATTAAAAATTCATTAAATTAAAAAATGTTAAATAAAATTAATTTTTTTAAAAATAAATTTGAAATTAAATCAACTATTGTGTATTCTTTTGTGGGTTCAGATAACAAACTAATAGAACTCGGAGGCATTGATTTTGTGCATTTCATTTTAGAATTCCAAAAAAAATTTAATCTAAAATCTCCTCAAATCAAATTTGAATTA
Organism: Candidatus Woesearchaeota archaeon; assembly: GCA_018675335.1. NCBI lineage: Archaea > Nanobdellati > Candidatus Woesearchaeota > Candidatus Woesearchaeota archaeon. The sequence goes on along the minus strand of JABGYH010000007.1, from coordinate 150,932 downwards.
GTTAACCCTTCTAAAAATTTAAAGCTTATGAGTAAATTGACGAGTTATTTATCTAAAGGACAAAATGAGTTTCTAAAAATTAATTTGAAAGACATTAAATATTTACGCCCGCGAGAAGTTTCTAAATGTTGTGGTGGTTTTTGGTTGGGGGTAACATTTTACTTAAAATCAAGTTTAATTAAATCTTTTAAAAATTTTTTAAATCATAATTTTTATCAGTTAAAACGTTTTAATGGGTTTGAGAAAAAGTCTGAAATTTATTCTAACCAAATTTCTTTTTATTTTGGGAATTGTGAAATTGTGAGTGATGATCGAAATATGACTTTAATCAAATCTGAATCTGAAGAGTTTATGAGTTTAGTTGGCGAATTCTTAACGAATTATTCCAATTCTCAATTAAAAAATCAAAAAGCAGCAATTCTTAAAATTTCTAATTGGAATGGTAAAGAAATTGCATCATTTCATTTAGAATCTGTATCTGATATTGAAAAAGGGAAAATAACTGAATTGTTGGGCTCTAGAGCGCCGCTAAAGGTAATTAAATGTTGAGTTAAAAGCGTAATTACTAAAAAAATACGACAAATTTTCCGCATAAATTCTAATTTTTTATCTGTTTAAGCGCAGTTTTCAAATTAAAATTTTAAATACTCGAGGTGTTATACATTGTAGTGTGGTCAAAAACAAAAAACAATCAAAAGAGGTTTTTGATCTTTGCGAAACTAAACGCAAAAGACATATGGTGAATAAGAAGGCAATGCAAAATGGAGGGTCAATTGCATTTATCCTTACGGGTGTAGTACGAGCCCATTAAAAATTCTCAATTAAGACTACATCGCTTATTCCTCCCATATATTTTTCTTTATAGAATTAAACTAAATGGATAATATTTAGGATAAAATTAATGATAATTATTTTAAGACTAGTTCTATTGGTTTGTTTGGTCGGGAAAAATAACTTTTCAAACTACTAAATGCATTTTCGAAATGCAGAATGAATCATCTGTGTTTAGGTAAGAGTTGAAATTGGTTTAAACTCATCAAATAAATTGTTTTAGTATTAACTGGCTTATGATTTGCCTTAGTTGATCGTTTAGGGGAATTCTGAGTCGTTTTTAGTTTCTTAAAGCCTTTTTTTGCGGTTTAAATCAAAACCTTTATAAAAGAAGTTTGTTTTCTTCAAAAGATTAACTATTGAAGGTGTAAAATATGAGTGCTAGTCAAAGTAAAAGATTATTGCCTTTAGCAGCTATGGAAAAAATTCTTAAGCAATGTGGCGCAGAACGTGTTTCTGACAAAGCTAAAGAAGCGTTAAAGAATGTTATTGAAGATATTGCAGAAGAGATTGCTGAAAATGCAGTTAAGTTAGCAGTTCATGCAGGGCGTAAAACTGTTAAAGCTGGAGATATCAAATTAGCAGCTAAATAAATTTTTATTTTTAATATATTTTTATTGATGAATTTTTTAAATATAATTTTTATTTAAATTACCTATTCATCGCCCATTTATTGTAATTTTCATTTATAATAGATTATTTATGATTAGGTAACTTTTATATATTACTTGGAGATTTTTTCAAGTTAAAACGTAGATTAAAGGTGTTTATATGAAAGGTGAAACAAAAAAGATTGAAGTATCCAGTATTCAACGAGGTAGTTATATGATTGTTGATGGTGTGGCAAGTAAAGTTACAGACGTATCAGTTAGTCGTCCTGGAAAACACGGTCACGCAAAAGCAAGAATCACTGCAATGGGTCTTTTAGATGGAAAAAAGAGAATTGTTGTAATGCCTGGACACGATCATGTTGATGCACCTATTATTGATAAACGAAATGCGCAGGTCCTATCTATCGCAGGTGATAAGGCAAATATTATGGACTCTGAAACCTTTGAAACATTTGATTTATTGATTCCTGATGAACTAAAAGATGACGTTGTTGAAGGATGTACTGTTCTTTTCTGGGTTGTACTTGATCAGATGGTTATGAAACAAGTTAAAGGATAATAATTGTTTAATAATTAAAAATTATAATTGAGAATTAAAAAAACACTTTTTTTAATTCAATTTTATTTAAATTTATAAAATTAATATGAAGGGACGTTAAAAATGGCAAAATTTGAAGAAGCAAATGCACGATTTTTTAAAAACATTTTCGTGTGTAAGCGTTGTAAACATAAAATTAGAGCGCCAGGTTTAAAAGTTATTCAAGGTAAAATTTCTTGTAGACATTGCAAGGGTAAAGCCTTAAGACCTAAGCGTAAGAAATAAACATAAAATCTGAACGTAAAATCAAACTTTTATGTTTTGTTTATTTTTGAATTTTTTAAATATTTTTTAATAGTTTTTTGAAATTATGTGGGCAATCATTGTTGCGCATTAATTTGTACACATCCGTTTTCGCGTATTATTTTTTTCAAATTCAAATATTTGAATTAAATTCATTTTAAATTTAATTTGGATGATATTTATTTGTTTGAGTTAACATTTTAAATTAAAAAAGAGGTAACCCAAAATGAGTTTTGTTGATTCTGGATGGTTTGTTCTTAGTTTCTATGTTGCGATTGTTTTGCTTGTTTATCTAAACAGAAAACATTTTATTATTCAAAGTAAGATAATTGCACTTTATAAAACTAAGATCGGCTTAAAACTTATGGACTCGTGGAGTTCTAAATACAGAGAATATTTCCGAGTACTAGGTTTTATTGGTATTGGTGTAGGTTTTGCAGGAGTAATAGGTATGTTCTATCTTCTTGTTAAAAATCTTGTTGACATTGTGATGATGCCAAGTGCTGCAAGCGCAGTATCTTTAGTAATACCAGGGGTGGCAGTTCCAGGGTCACCTGTTACGATTCCATTATTTTCTGGATGGATTGCGTTATTTTTGGTAGTTGTCGTTCACGAATTTTCTCACGGAGTTATTGCAAGAACTCATAAAATCAAAGTTAAGTCAAGTGGTATTTTTTTCTTAGGACCTTTAATGGGTGCATTTGTTGAGCCTGACGAAAAACAATTACGTGCATCATCAGATACTACTCAATATAGTGTTTATGCAGCAGGTCCTTTTTCTAATGTATTGTTGGCAATAGCATGTTTGGCTTTGTTATCTTTCGCATTTAATCCTTTAGCAGATGCAATGGTAAATCCTCTTGGAGTTCAAGTTGTTGATACGTTTCCTAATATGAGTGCTGCAGATGCAGGCATACAAAAAGATATGGTTATCACTCAAGTAAATGGGGTTGAAGTAAGAACATTTGAAGATTTTTCAAGTGAGCTCAAGTATTTGCGTCCGGGAGATGATGTTCAAGTTAAGGCAGATAATAAGAAGTTTTCATTTGAAGTGGGTCCAAATCCTGATGATGAAAGAAGTGCATTTTTAGGTGTTATGGTATCATCTGCGCCGAAGACTGAATTAAAAAGTGAACTCTTAAGTTTCAAAATTTTAAGTTGGATTGTAAAAGCAATTCTTGAATTGTTAGTTGTTACGGCAATTTTAAGTTTAGGTATTGGTTTGGCAAACTTACTTCCTTTAGGGCCTGTTGATGGTGGAAGAATGCTTCAAGTATTAACTCATCGTGCAAAAGGTAAAACAAAAGGCAATAAGATTTGGAAACGAGTTGCGCTAATAACTCTTATTTTACTTGCAGTTAATTTAATTTGGCCATTTATTCAATGGTTGTTAAATGTTGCTGTTTAATTTTTTTTTTCTTTTTAATTTTTTTCTAATTTCTTATTCAGTATCTGTACTACATTCTCCAATTATTTGTGCGACTAGCTCTTGTTCAGTTAGTCTTTTACGAATGAGTGTAATTGAATTATTTAAAAACATGACTTCGGCAGGCATTACTCTTAAATTGTAAACGCTACCCATTGAATAACAATAAGCTCCGGCAGTTTGAATTGATAGTATGTCTCCTTCATGTATTTCTTCCATTTCACGATTCACGCCAAAACAATCACCACTCTCGCAAATATTTCCAACAATATCATATTGGTGTATTTGTTTTGAGATTTCGTCACAGTTATTTCTACGTTGATTATCTTGGTTTGCTGTTAAGTTTATTATGTGGTGGTATGCTTGATAAAACATAGGTCTTATGAGCTGAGGGAAGCCTGAATTTGTTCCTGCAAATGTTTTATGGGGGTTATGTTTGATTGCAGTAACTTCAACGAGTAAATTTCCTGATTCTGCAACAAGATATTTTCCTGGTTCAAACCACATTTCAATGCGTCGATTAAATTGTGTGTAAAAATCCTTTGTTCGATTAAGAAAAATTTGTGTTGCATCTTTTCCAAATAAATCATAATTAATTTTTTCTTCTCCGGGGGTGTATGGTACTTTAAATCCTCCTCCAAAATCTACGAATATTAGGTCTGGAAAATTTTTTGGAGTAACTATGTCAAGTAGATTTTGCATGCCTGCTTTCATTTGTACCATTTCGGGAATTCCTGACCCTGTGTGTTCGTGAACTCCAACAATTTTTACATCTGCTGAGCGGGTAATTTCTAATACTTGATCTAGTTGTGAAATAAAAATTCCAAATTTGCTATTTTCTCCTCCAGTTCTAACTTTTTCAGTTTCTCCTGCAACAATCATGGGATTAAATCGAATGCATACTGAGCTTTTTGGGAATTCTTTACAATATTTTTTTAATCGAGAAATTGAGCCAATATTAAATAAAACTCCTGTTGACTTGACAAGTCTCATTTCTTCATCAGTTATTTTATTTGCTGTGAAAAGTATTTGGTTTGGGAAAAATCCTACTTCTAAAGCGAGCATTACTTCTGCAGGACTTACTGCATCAATTCCTGCACCTTCATTTAGCAATAATTTTAATATTGACGGATTATAATTTGCTTTCATTGCATAAAATAATTTAGTTTTAACATCAGTTGCACAATTCAATGAATGATTTAATTCTCTATATCTTGTTTTAATTAAATTTCCATCATAAACATAAAGTGGAGTTTTAAATTTTTGAGCAGCTTCGATTAGTTTTTCTGAATTCATTTATAATCACATTCCATTTTTTTTTAGTCTCTTCTTTTCTTTTTTTTTCCAGGCTATTCATTCCTTTTTTTTCTTGCGCATAGTTTGCCGATTCTTCTGCGACTTAATTTATTGTCGAGTAAGCATTGCATTGTAGATTCCAACCATTGCACGTTCATAATGGTGTTGTGGTATTGAAACCCAAAGACAATAATCATTTGATTTGGTTATTTGATCAACTGGAATGTCCAAAACTCCTAAAGTGGAAAAAAACTTACCAATTATTGCAGGACTTCTGCCAATTCCTTTTCCAACTATTGCAATCATGGATTGTCCATTTTGTTTTTTTGCAGTTCCATATTGTGCTAATCTTTCAAGTATTAAATCCGTATCTGCAGTTGGATCTGAAAATCCTGCGCTTAATTCGATGGCAGATGTACTTATTGTTTCTACATCTACTCCTTCAAATGAATTTGCAAAATTTTGCAAGTATCCTGTTGCGCCATCCATGCATCCAGTAGTTAAACTTATTTTGGTGAATGCTTGTTTTCGTCCTGTGACTGCATTAACTCCGATGTATGCTCGACTTTCAGGACCAATAACTGTGTTTGGACCAAGGGGATCAAATGTGTTTATTACATAAAGTGGAATTCCTTTTTCTTTTAATGGTTCGATACATTTAGGATGTAAAACTTTAGCACCTTGTTTTGATAATTCTTGTGCTTGTTCATATTGTAATTCGGGTATGGTTCTTAATTTTTCAGCAGCATTTGGAGTAAGTAGGTTTGGATTTATGGGGAATACTCCATTAACATCTGTACAATTAAAGCAAGCGTCCGCATTTACTGCTCTTGAAACTAGTGTTTGGGTAAAATCTGATCCGCCTCGGCTAAACACTAATATGTTTCCATCAGAATCAAAGCCATAAAACCCACTAAATACTGTGACTCCATCAAATCCACTAACTTCTTCAAGTATTCTTGGGTCGGAACATCGATCATATTTTGCATTTCTTGGTGGCCCATGAACTCTCATTGTTTGTTCAATTCTTCCAACGCGACTTCTAATTCCTTCCATTTTTAAATTTTCTGAAAATAATCTGGGTTCTAAAAATTCGCCAAATGAAGCAATTCTTGCATAGTGTAAATCTTTTAATTGTTCTGTTCCAAAACCATCTTGCATTCCCTGGGATATTCTAAGCTCTAATTCATTCATTCCAGATTCAATTATTGCTCGTTTTTCTTGTTCTGGATGAACTTCAAAAAATCTAGATTGAATTTTTTCAAACGTTTCTCGAGTAAATTCTCCTGTGCTGGTTTGTTCATCAAATCCTTGAATTAATAAATCTGTAACTCCTGCGGGTGCTGAGACGATGACTATATCGTTCACAGACCCATCTCTGATAATTTTTATACATTGTTGTAATGATTGACGATCTTTTTGACTGGTGCCTCCAAATTTGTAAACATTCATATGTGTGCCCTCGCATTATTTTTTTCCTATATTTTTTTAGATTTTAGTCTCAATTTTTTAGATTTTTTATTGTGGTTTATTGTGTGTTTTAACCAGTTTTTTAATAAAAAATAAAATTAGAAATAATTGTTTGCCTATGTGTTTCTATTTACTTACGCTTCAGTTTATTGCAATTTACAATTGTGAGTATTAATCCAATTTGAATTGAGGTAATTTTGTTTGACATTATCATATTAATTACAAACTAATATAAAAACTTAATGTTATTATAGTAACAAAAAGTATTTAAATATGTTATTGATTTATTATTTGTGTGCATGCTATGTGTTAAATTTAATAAAAAAATAAAACTCAACTTTATTTCTAGTTTATTTTTGATATTGTATAAAAAGAATGCAGTATCCCTTGTAATTAGTTTTTCTAAATATTTTTTCACATTTCAAAAATTATATTCAAATTTAATTAGTTGTTTTTAAAAAATAAAAATGCGATTAGTGTGCACTATGCAATTCAAAGAATCATCGAGGAGAATTAGTTAAAGTGATAATAATATTTATTTTGGGCGATTTATATAACTTCTTTTTTATACTAATTTTTCGCGAATATTTCAAGCTAGAAATTCTTATAAACGGGAGTATATTTTGAATCAGTATAATTATTAAATTATTTTTTGGGGGTAGTTTAAATGAATCAAAAATTAATATCAGGAAGTTCGGGATTATATGATGCATTGCTTACTTTTTTTGAAGCTAGACCTGATTCTTTTTTAGCATTGTCACAAATAGTTGCAGGAGTTGATCTTGAATCACATTTAGCAAGAATGGTTGAAGATGAGGTTTTAATTGCAAGACCTATTGATTCTGGAAAACCAATCGGTGTGGGTAATATAGTATATGCAAGAAATCAAATTCCTACGTTACAAACTTATATTGTTGCGGCATTAAACGAATCTGAACAAGGAATTGCTGAGGATACGTTATTAAATCGAGTTGCATCAAGAATGGTTATTGGCGGTGAGTGTAGAAGAGTTCATGCGCCGCAGTATTCTGAAGCACTTAAGTTGTTAATGGACGAACATTCAATTGTAGGAGTCGATCTTACATTTAAGCAAACGATTCCTGGAAAAGAAGTTGGAAGTCGAACTGTGAAAGGGTATGTATTAGCGCAACGTGAACTTCCACTGGAGGGGCATCATTCATATGCTGCGTAAATATTTTTTTTGAAGTCTTTTAAGTTCATTTTAAATATTTTATTCTTTTTCTCTTAGTTTATGATTTCAGTTATTTTAATTGAACCAGAAACTGCAGGTAATGTGGGTGCGATTGCAAGGGTTATGAAAAATTTTGGTTTTTCAAATCTTATATTGATTAATCCTAAGTGTGATCATTTGTCGCAAACTGCGAGAAATCGTGCTAAAAATGCGCAAGAAGTGATTGTTAAAGCAAAGGTTAGGACAAATAGGGTTCTTTCTAATTTTGATTATTTGATTGCAACAACTGCCAAAATTGGAACTTCATATAATATTCCTAGGTCTCCCATAACTCCTGAACAACTTTCAATAAGATTATCTAAATTAAATTTATCAGAAACAAAAATTGGTTTGGTTATTGGCAGGGAAAGTAGTGGACTCATAAATGAGGAAATTCAAAAATGTGATTTTACAGTATCAATTCCTGCTGCTCCTAGTTATTCTACATTAAACATTTCACATGCAGTGTCTATTTTGTTATATGAGTTTCATAAAAATCTTAATTCTAACAGTTCTCAAGTCTCAAATATTGCGCCAATTTCTAAAATTGAAATCAAACAATTAAATTTGATGTTAAATCAAATTATGGGGAGGTTACATTTTACAAGACCTGAACGAGTTCAAACTCAAAAAAAGTTGTGGAAAAAGATTTTCACTCGTAGTTTTTTAAGTCGTAGAGAATCATTTGCATTAATGGGTATTTTTCAAAAGATAATCAAAAGATTAAAATAAGTTAACGCGTTTTTAGTTATTTTGTGTAATAATGGATATAAAAGATCATTCAATCAGATTTTTGGTAGGGTTTCTTCTTATTATTATAAGCTTCATTGTAGGGTTTATTACAAAACCTGGTACTTTTTTATATATTCTGCATCCTGCTTCTGCAAGTTTATTTATCAAAATTAATTTTTATATTTATATTTTAACTTGGGTGTTGTTATTTTTTGGGGTTTATCTTTGTGGCAGGGAAGGTTACAAGGCAGCTAAGCATTGGTATTATGATTTGCACAAAAAATCATTTAATCATGTTACTCGTCAAACAAAACGAGGTATTAGAAAGGTTACTGAATTAAACAACAAAAGGAAAACTAAGTCTAAACTTAAATCTCAAAATAGGTCTAAACTTAAATCTCAAAAAAAGTCTGCAATTTCTAAGAAAAAGTAAGTTTTCTAACTTGATTTTTTCCCGTAGTTTTTACGATAATTGTTGAGTGTTCATAATACTTGCAGTTTTGTTGTATTTCTTCCGGTATTGAGCACAAATTTTTTGGATCTACTTTTTTTATTACAATCAAAAATCCGAATTATTAAAAGTTAGTTTTACTTAAGTGTTATTAGGTTGATGGGAATAGGTGTTTTCGCCAAAATTTTTCCGGATTGTGAGTTGATTTGTTTATGAATGAAAAACTAATAAAACTAATATCTTGTCTAAGAGATAATTCTAGGGAAAAACTAACTAAGATTAGTAAGACAACGGGAGTTCCAGTTTCGACTCTATTTGATTCGATAAAAATTCTTCAAAAAAATATTATTCATAAAAATACTGTGTTACTTAATTTTTCTGAATTAGGATATCATACTCGGGCAATGGTTTTTTTAAAAACGTCAGGGGAGTCAAAAGAGTCTTTACGAAATCACTTGAGTTGTAATAACTCGGTTAATTCGTTTTATAAAATAAATAATGGGTGGGATTTTATGATTGAAACAATACACCCTAATGTAAAAGATTTAGATTTTTTTTTAGAAAACATATCTCAAAGATTTGGTTTAGAAAATCAAGAGATTCATTATTTAATTGATGAGATTAAAAAAGAAGAGTTTAAACCTGATCATGCAGTTTAATTAAGGTAATTTTTTTTAAAGAAATTTTAATTTTACAAAGTCAGTAACTAAAAGTGGGACAAAACTTTTTAGGTGTGTTGAAAATTCTTTTTTAAATTCTTCATTGAATTTTCTGTAGTCTTCAAAATTATTAGTTTCAAACGCGATTGTGTAATCAAATTCGCCTAAAGTTTTACTAACAAAAATCACGTTGGGATTGATCAAAAAATAATTGTTTAGTTTTTGGTCTAATTCTTTGGTGATTGTTGTGAATGCAAGTAAAAGTTGATAATGAACAAATTTATGTGCATCTAAAAGGTAAGAATAGCCTATGATGATGTTTGATTTTTCTAAATTTTTAACTTTATTCATTGCAGTTTGTGTTGTAATATTTAGTTCATTTGCTAACGAAACATAACTGATTTTAGGATTTTCTGCGAGTTTATTTAGAATTGCATAATCCATTTCTTTTAATGGACTAAGTTGAGTTTTATTTATTTTAGAGTGAAATCCTTTATCTGAGGGAATTATTTCTCTTTTTTTTCCAGTCAAAAAAGTTCTTGGAAGTAATTTGGTTTCAACTAACTGGATAATTTTTCGGTCTTTGATGTGGCTAGAATATTTAGTGCATATTTTTCTTAATTCGCAATCAAATTCTCTAATGTTTTCTGCACGTAATCCGAAGAAAAGATCATAGGTCCCATCACAAACAGTTAATTGGGGTATTTTGAAATTATTAAATAGTTCCAAAACGATTTTTTCTTTATCATCTTTTGAAGTGTTATGGAGTGAAATAAATATTTGAGCAGGGTTTAATGGATAGATTGCAGAATTTATAATTGTCGTAAATTGAGTTATTATTTTTTCATCTATTAATTTGTCGATACGTTTTTTTATTGATTGTTTGCTTAATTTAAGTTTTTTTGCAATTGTAGAATATTGAGCGCGAGAGTTCTGATCTAATTCTGCTAAAATTTTGTTATTTATCGCATCAATTAACATTATAAATTTGTTAAGGTGGTTTATTTTAAAAAGTTAACTTTTTTGGTAACTGCTTTTTAATACTGGTTTGATTATTATGTTGGTATTATGTTGGATTCAAAAAATATAAAGCTGTTAACTCAGCTAAGGGTAGATTCTAGGCAAAAACTTACGGTTATTAGTAAAAAAACAAATATTCCTATTTCTACTCTTTTTGATTCTTTAAAGTTTTTAAAACATCAGATTATTTCTCATTCAACAATTTTACTTAATTTTTCTGAATTGGGTTTTGATGTTAAAGCACAAATTTTCATAAAATGTGATCCTATTTTTAGGAATAGATTAAGATCTCATCTTTTACTTCATAAGTCTGTGAATAATTTATTTAAAATTAACAATGGGTGGGATTTTATCGCAGAAACAGTACATCGTAATGTGCGCGAATTGGATTATTTTATTGAGTCGCTTGACGTATTTAATATTGCTAACACTGAAATTCATTATATTTTGGAAGACATAAAACGAGAAGGATTTAATTTTGAATGATGTTTAATTCAGTTGGTATTTTAAATTCTGTATATTTTTTGTATGTTTGCAGTTCACCTAATTATTTGGTTTAATCTTTATTTTGAATAATTTTTCATCCAAAAGACTTATAAACTATGAACTCGTTTAATTAATACTATGAAATCATCAATTATATTGGGTGGTTGTGCCTGGCAAGGGCAATAATTTCTTTTCGTTAGTTGCACTTATGTCTCATTGTTTTGTTTTTGAATCACTTAGTTTTATCTGTTTCTTTTTCTTTAACAAGGTTAAACGCTGGCGATTTTAGTAATTAAACTAGTTTTTAACGTTAGTTTTATCGACGACAAATGTGTTTTTCATAAAATATTTGTCACAACGAATTATTAGGTTTTAGCTAGGTTTAGCTATGGCGCTAAATTAAATTATAAAAATTAATAATTAGATTTTATTGGAGGAATAAAAAAATGGTATTTGGAGATTTAATATTTACAGAAGGGGTAACAAAAGAATTAATGGCGAGTGATTTTGCAAGAAATCATTCTTTAGGTAAACGTTTGGGTCTCTCCGATGTTCGAGTTGATTTAGTAAGAGCTCCGGGAGAAGTTTTTAGGGGTGCTAATCAAGATGAATTAACTGATATTCTGTTAGGGATTGCAAGAGATGGGTTTGGAACTGACATCCCTATTGAAGAAGTAAGGGATAATGCATTTAATTGTGATGCGCTTTATCTGATTTCGTATGGTGATAAAATTAAGGGTTTTTGTTCATATAAATTTATTGAGCATAAGGGTCAAAAAATTTTACATCTTAAAGGTGTTGTGTTAGAAAAAGAAATTCAAAAACATAAACATTTTTACGAAGTTAACAAACGCGCAATAAGTGATCTTTCAGAATCGGGATTCGATTATTTAGTTATGCGAACTCAAAATCCAGTTATTTATGCTGCAACGAGTAATCTGGTGTCAGAGTTATTTCCAAATGTTGCATTGTCTGAAGGGGCCATTCCTGAAACCATCCGCGATATTGCACTGGCAGTTCCAACACCAAAATTGCCTGATGATCGAATGGTAATTAGGGGACTTTATGGTCGTTGCTTGTATGATCAAGTTCAACATCATAAAAAAGCATCTGCATTTTTTAAAGATGTTTTAGAATTAGATTATGATTCGGGAGATTCGGTTGTGTTAGTTGGAAAAATATAATTAGATTTAGTTTGTTATTTTTAAAAAATAATAAATTAGAACATATTTTTTTTCTTTTTTTTATTCGTCTCTTTCTTCTACTTCGACTTGATATCCTCGTAGTAAAAGCTTTTTAGGTCGTTTTTCTATATATATTTCTTCTAAGTCGTTTATTACAATATCATTGCCTTCCATATAGTATGAAACATTAAGTCGTCTAATTCTTACTTTCTCATTATTAGCGAATTCTAGTGTTTTAGTAGGAAACTCTGCGGTTTTATGTGGGTTATTGATGTCATAAAGCTTTAAAACCACTGTTTTGAAGTCATCGCCTTCTTTACGGGGCAATCTACTTATTAGGACGCTTTTGGTCTTTATTTTGAATTTTTCTATGGTTTCTTGGCTTTTTGTTTCTTCCATGTGCCTAATGATAAAAAGCTATTATTTAAACTTTACTAAAAGATATATTTTGAAGTATATTCTTAAATTCTAGTTTCAATAACATCTCGGATTTCACTTATTTCTTGAATCGTTTTATTTAATTTATTCTCATCAGAAAGTTCTATTTTGAATGTTAGTAGTATTTTCTTTTTCTTAGCTCTTGTATTAACAGATTTAACTTTGATTTGTTTGGTTCCCAAATAGTTTAAAATATCTGCTAAAACTCCTGGCCTATCATCAACAAATACTTTGAGTTTTTTAATATTATAATCTTTTGGAACTATCCAACTTAATTTTACTTCGCGATTTGAATCAAGTGAGTGAATATTGATACATCCCTGTTTGTGGATGCTTATTTTTTTTTCTTTTGTATAAAATCCAACTATTTTTTCTCCATGTTTTATTTCACAACATCCTGACAATTTTATTAAATTATTTTTGCCAGAATCTTTTCCGTGGATTAGTATATTTTCAAGTACGGGTATTTTTTCTTCAAGTTCGCCGCGAGCTATTGCTTTTCGTTTTTTATCTCCAAGTTTTTTATCGGGTTTGATTTCTAAGAAAATTCTAATTTTACTTTTTGCTTTAGTTGTTTTTACAAAATTAAGCCACGACCTAGAGGGTTTAGCATTTTTTTGAGTGATTACTTCGACAACATCTCCGCTGTGAAGTTCGTAATCTAGTGATTCGATTTTATTATTGACTTTTGTTTTACTGCATTGATTTCCTAAATTACTATGGACTGCATATGCGAAATCAACAGGGGTTGCACATTCAGGTAATGAAATCGGATCTCCTTGTGGAGTAAAAACTATTATTTCATTTTCAAATAAATCTATTTTTAGTGACTCGACGAATTCTATTGCGTTTTTTGATTTTCGTTTCCAATCAAGAATTTGTTTTAACCAGGCAATTTTTCTATCAAATTTCTTGTCTCGTTCTGTTCCTTTGTATCTCCAGTGTGCAGCAATTCCTTCTTCTGCGATGTGGTCCATATCATTAGTTCTTATTTGAACTTCGAGTAATTTTTTCTTATACCCTACAGTCATGTGTATTGATTGGTATTCGTTGGCTTTCGGGTGTGCTACATAATCTTTAAATCTTTCTGGGTGAGGTGTGAATAATTTATTTATTATTTCAACTGCTTTATAGCATTCCTCGACGCGAGAAGTAACTATTCTGAATGCTATTAAATCATATATTTCATCAAAGCGACGATTCTTTTTTGTCATCTTTTTATATATTGAGTAGAAATATTTTGCACGTCCTTTTACATCTGCATCGATTCCTTCTTTTTTTAGTGCATCTTTTATTTGTTGAGTAAGATCAGTTGTTGCTTTTTCTCGTTCTCCTCTTTTCTCAGCTATTTTTTCTCGTAGAATGCTGTATGTTTTGTAATCTAAATATCTTAATGATAAATCTTCTAACTCTCCTTTAATTCTCCAAATTCCTAATTTGTGTGCGATGGGTGCATAAATTTCCATTGTTTCTTTTGCTATTCTTTTTTGTTTATCTTCTCTAAAATAAGAAAGAGTTCGCATATTGTGGAGTCTGTCTGCAAGTCTGACAACTATAACTCTGAAGTCTTTTGTTGTTGCAAGAAGTATTTTACGAAGATTTTCTGCTTTGTATTCTTCTTTTGAATCAAACCAAATGCCTTGTGTTTTGGTAACTCCTTCAACAAGTACGGCAATTTCCTCTCCAAATTCTTTTCGAACTACGTCGATTGAATTAGGGGTGTCTTCTACTGTATCATGTAATAGTGCTGCACAAATAGTTGCAGTGTCAGCTTTTAATTGTACTAGAATTGTTGCAGTTTGCAAGGGATGAATAAAAAAATCTTCGCCTGATTCTCTTTTTTGTCCTTTGTGCGCATTTTCTGCAAAGCGGTATGCTTTTTGAATTAATTCGAAGTTTGCATTTGGATTATTGGCTTTTATTTGTACTAAAAATTCTTCCTCTGTTGGAGATTTTTTTTCAAATGCCATTTTTTTTGGAAAAACTATTTATACTATATATTGTTTTTGGTGGTTTTAGGGGGAAATTAGTTTATTTTGCCCTTATTTGATTGATTAAAGCATTTTAACGCTTTTTTTTCAATATTTACTTTGTTAAGTATGATATTTTTATGAAACATCATTTATAAAATATTATTTATTGACGGTTATTCATAAATTAATAAACTATTTTTTGTGAGGCATTTTTTATGATTTGTTTAGGTATCGAAAGCACAGCACACACGTTTGGAGTTGGAATTATTGATGATTCGGGTAAAAAGCTTGCTAATGAGAGAATTCTCTACACAACAGAAGAAGGGGGAATTATTCCTGCAAAAGCAGCAGAACATCATTTATTAAATTTTGAAAAAATTCTTGATCAAGCTTTAGAAAAAGCTAATTTGACTTTATCTAAAATTGATCTTATTGCATTTTCGCAAAGTCCGGGTATTGGTAATTGTTTAAGAATTGGTGCGATGGTTGCACGAGCAATTGCACTCGAATATGATATTCCATTAATTGGAGTTAATCATTGTATTGCACATCTTGAAATTGGTAAGTTGATGAGTCCTGCAAAAGATCCAGTCTTTTTGTACGCATCTGGTGCGAATACTCAAATTATTGCTTATGAAGGTGGCAAGTATAGAGTATTTGGTGAAACACTTGATATGGGAATTGGCAATTTTCTTGATAGTTTTGCAAGACATATTGGTTTGGGTTTTCCGGGAGGGCCTAAATTATATCAACTTTCTTTAAAGAGTGATATTAATCCAAATTCTAAAAATCCAAAACCGTTGATTGAATTGCCCTATGTTGTTAAAGGGATGGACATTAGTTTAGGTGGGCTTCTCACAAATTTAAAACAAAAGTTTAAGTCCGAAATTTATTCTAAAGAAGATTTAGCGTATAGTATGCAAGAAGTATCTTTTGCAGCGTTAGTTGAAGTTAGTGAGCGTGCTATGGCGCATTGCGGTAAAAAAGAGCTTCTTCTCGGAGGCGGTGTCGCGTCTAGTTTAAGGCTTCAAGAAATGTGTTCTATTATGTGTAAAGAACGAGATGCAAAATCATATTCTCTTCCAGTTGAAGTTAATGTTGATAATGGTTTGATGATTGCGTGGCTTGGAATTCTCATGCACAAAGCTGGAGGAATTACTCTTCCCGAAAATGCTAATATTGAGCCATATCTTAGAACTGATGATATTGATGTTTATTGGTGATTTTACCAAAACTCCACAATATAAATTGGATCACAATAATCATTTTAAAACTTAAAACACCTTTTTTTCTTCATGCAAAATCATAATGAATCAGATCGTTATTCGTCTCCTTTTGTTATTCAATCACCTGTGCAGTGGGCTCCAAGAAATGGTAAATTAATATATTCTACGCGGGGAAATCATGGGTTTAAAACTGGTTACGCATTGCACAATCAAAATGATGGGATTAACAGGGGTAGAGATCTCCCTCATAGAGTTCTTATTGAATACAATCTCGATGGGTTGAGTTTTGATTTGTTTACTGTTGAAGATTTGTTGAATTTTGCACAAACACATAAACAAATTTTAATTGAAAGTGGAGAAAGTGATGAATTAGAAACTCCTCTCGAAAATAGGGTGAGAGATTTACGTGGTGAACTTTCTGAACGTATTGCAAGAAGGATTACAAAATATTTTCTTCGTAGACTTTCGTCTTCTGGAAAAATGGGTGGGTTATTTGATTCAAGGTTTGATCCGCAAGATCGTGAAGGGTATATTGTAAGGCACACTCCTGATCATATTTTAAAAATTGCAGGTTATCCTAATATGGTTATTTTAAGATCTACAGGGGAGGATGATTATGGTTATACTGCAGTTAAAGAATTAGATGGTTTGTTTGATTATAGGTTTTATAGGCAAAGACATTTAGTTGTGTTAGAAGCAAAAACTGGTGCGTTAGATATTGAAGAACCTAAATTAGTTTCAAATTTATTTGAGCCATTACGAGAATTGTTTCCTGAAGCAGTTATGACTTATTTGTTATTTGCAGATAAAAATCAGTTGTATCGTAAAAATGAATACGTGCGTACAAGGCAATTAAAAATTAAACCTATTAAAATTCATGAAGCATTAGAACAAGAGGGAATCAACACGTTTTTTTTGAATTTTCATGAAGTTGCAGAAGATTTTGAGAAGATGACAACTCATTTGGTTACTCAGTATAAGATTCTTACAGATCAAGAAGTTAGTCTTCACAAGTGCGTTTTAACTTCCGATAGTATTGAGGTTTACGATGCGGGCAAAGCACCTCATGTAAGGTTAGTTCTTGTGGATGCAACTAAAGGTTTGTGGCGTCAAGAAATGGTTGAATAAGTTCTATTAAAACTAACACAATAATTTCTAAACTGTTTATTTTTTTTTAATAAATTAATAAAATTTAAGAAATAAAAATAATAAAAATATTAATAAAAAATTTTTAATCACAACCATTCATTTTCTTAACTTTCTTTAACAAACTTTCATGTCCTTTCCAATCAAGTGCTTGTTGTAATACTTGGCTGATTGTTTCAACAGGAATTAAGTTAATTTTCTTTAACTTTTCTGGATCTACAACAATATCTTTTAAGTTTGATTTAGGAACAATTACTGTTTTAATTCCTGCATCAATTGCAGCATCTACTTTGCTACTAACACCTCCAATAGGTAATACTTCTCCACGTACAGAAAGACTTCCGGTCATTGCAACTGTTTGTTTGATTGGAATTTGTTTAAGTGCAGAAACAATTGATGTGGCAATTGCAATACTTGCGCTATCTCCTTCCACTCCTTCATAGGTTTGTAAAAATTGAACATATACATCATATTTCTCGAGTAAATCATCTCCGAAATATTTTTTAACAATTGCGCTTACATTAATTACTGATTCTTTTGCAATTTCTCCAAGTTTTCCAGTTGCAATAAACTCTTTTTGTTTTCCGCCTGGTGTAACTTGAGATTCTAGTGGGGAAATAATTCCGCTGTGTGTTGATCCTGCACCAATTACTGCAAGTCCATTTACGCGGCCAATTCGAGTTCCATGAGTTCTTATTACTTCATATTCTTTTTTGTGTTCAATATATTTATCAGCAATTTGATGTTCGAGCGTTCTCGCAACTTTTTTTGCATTAGTAACATGTATTTTCTCAACTAGTTTTGCACCTTCTTCGCTAGCTAAATCTCCTGCAGCTCTTACTAGTCCACCTAGTTCTCGAAGTCTTACAGTTAAATGATTTTTTCTATTAGCTCTTCGTCTTGCTTCTTCAATTATTTCCATTACTGCTTCTTTACTAAAGTGAGGTATTTTGGTATCTTTGTTAACTTCTTGTGAAATAAATACTGCAAGTTTCCACCTATTTTGTTCAGTGTCATGCATTGTTTCTTTCATATATACTTCGTAACCATATCCTCGAATTCTAGATCTTAATGCCGGGTGCATGTGTTTTACAGTTTCTAAATTTCCTGCAGCAACAAGTACAAAATCACAAGGAACGGGTTCTGTTCTAACCATGGCGCCAGCACTTCGTTCACTTTGTCCAGTAATTGAAAATTTTCTTTCTTGTAATGCGGATAATAATTCTTGTTGTGTGTGTGGTTGTAGTATTGCAACTTCGTCAACAAATAAAACTCCTTTGTTTGCTTTATGTATCATTCCTGCAACTACTCTTTCATGAGCGGGAGTTCCAAGTCCTCCTGATTGAAATGGGTCGTGTAATACATCTCCAAGAAGTGCACCTGCATGACTTCCAGTTGCATCAAAAAATGCTGCTTGGTTTTTTCCAAAATTATCAACAATTACTTTTGGTGATTGGTTTTTTCCAGGCATTTTTTTGCCTAAATTCATAAATAAAACAAATGCTGCTAAAAATATCATTGATCCTAAGAAAAATGCTGCAAACATTATGTCTGAGTTGTAATGGGATCTTGCCCACCAAGGCGCAATCATTGCAACAATAAGTAATGCGAACATGAGTATATTTTGATTTTTGAATATGTTATTTGATTGTAATCTATTTTTTGCAACAAGTGTTCTTCCTTCTCCTGCTGGAACTGTTCGAATTAATGGTGAATTTTCATCATTCGGGTTTGGGAATGCAACAATGTCTACTAATTTTTCTTTTGGAAGAAGTTCTGCGAGTGCTAAACCTAACATACTTTTTCCAGTTCCAGGTTCACCAATAAGAAAAACATGTCTTCTTTGTTTTGATGCTTTTTTTACAATTTCTACTGCATTTTCTTGTCCTATAACTTGATGAACAAGACTTTTTGATACAGTAATCTCTGAAGTATCTTTAAATTTTGCAAATTTTGCTTTTGGTGTTAATTTAGGATTAATTGAATTAGGATTTTTTTTAGCTGCGACTGTTTTAGTAGTCTTTTTAGAATCAATTTTGGTGTTAGATTTAGATTCTTTTTTAGCAGTTTTTTTTGCATTGATAGTTTTTTTAGTTGTTTTTGAGACCATTTTTCTTATAATTTAATTATTCAAATTGTAATTCAAAAATTATATTAATATATGATTTTATTATTATACTATTTAAAGGTTTTCGCTATTAAATATTAACACGATGAATTATGATTCTTCTCATTATTATGGGCATTATTATTGTTATCTTATTCATCAAAAAATTCTTCCATGAGTTTTTCTATTTTTTCTATTTTTTGTGATTTGCTTATGGCAAGTCGCACTCTTCCTGATTTTTTTTCGCCTTTAGTAAATGATTGTGCGTGTAATTTTATTGAATTAATTCCTATGCCGAATTTATTTGCTAAAGTGACATATTTTGTGAATGCATCATATTTTAATTTTGAACTAACTTCAAATCCTTTTTTTAATTTTATTTTGCTAAATATGAATGGATTGCCCATGGCTCCCCTTCCAATCATAACATGATCACAGTTTGTTTCTTTTTTCATTAGTTCATAATCGGAAAGTGTTGCAACATCTCCGTTTCCAACAACGACAATATCTGAATTAACTTCATCTTTAACTTTTTTGATTAACTCCCAATTTGATCTTCCACTATATCCTTGTTTTTGTGTTCTGGGATGAACAATAATCATTTGAGCGCCGCCTTCTTCGCACGCTTTGGCAATTTCTATGCAATTTATTTTTCGGGTACTTATTCCGCTTCTTATTTTACAACTTACGGGAATATTAACAGATTTGCTTACTGCTTTTACAATTTCTAAAACTTTAGCAGGTCGTTCCATAAGTGCACTTCCTGCGCCTTGTTTTATTATTTTACTTGCAGGACACCCAAAATTCAAATCAATTATTTCACATTTATCTTCACAATATTTTGCAGATTTAACTAGTGTTTCAACATTTTGTCCAAATAATTGGATGCATCGTGGCGTTTCTTCTTTTTGCGTATCTATCATTTGCATGGTTGTCTTGTTCATGCGTGAAAGTGCATTTGCAGAAATCATTTCAGTTACGGCAAGACCACAACCCATTTTTCTACAAAGTGTTCTAAATGCTACATCGGTAACCCCCGCCATTGGTGCTAAAAATGCATTGCTTTTGAATTTAGGAAGTTTTTTACTCATTTTTTTACTCGCATTTTGATTTTTATTATTCAATTTTGTTTATCGTTTGTTTGATTATTTAAAAATTTAATTTTGTTTGTTTGAATTAATTTCGGGTTATTTAATAACTTTTCCAGCTTTTTCAACTGAAACGATAAAAACTCGTAAATCAATTAAGTATTCGGGTGATTTTCAAGTGAAAGAAAAGACGTTGATTAAAATAGCTTTGGTATGTTCAATTTTTGGGATTATTATATTATTTGCGTTAACCAACCTTTTTTCAATTATTCCTTCTAAGAATATTTCTGAAATTTCAATAGATATTGCGCAGTCTTGTAATTTATTAGATGAATCTTCTGTGAAATTAACAGGAATAGTCACAAAAATATCTAAGACTAAAACAAATTCTACTTTGTTTATTACCTTAGAATCAACTAATTCCTTTAATTTAGTTGCTTTCAAACCAAACTCATTTGATTTAAATAAAGGTGATTTTATTGAAGTGAGAGGAAAAATATCTGGGGAAAATAATGATCCGTCAACCAAATATCCTTCGCAGTCTATAATTTGTGATGAAATACGCAAAATATAGTTATATTTAGCAGAGTTTATTTGAATAATTTTGGTGATTTAAGGGGATTGAATATTTTTATCACTTCAAGTCCAGTTTTATTATATTCTGTTAAATATAGGTTCTTAAATATATTTGCAAAGTTTTATAAACTCACATGCGTTTATTGGCTTTTAAATCGGCGTGTATGATTATGCTGCGATTTATTTAAAAAGTGGTTATTAGATTATTCAAAATTGGTTATTAAATCATAAAATTGGTGATTAAATAATATAACCTATTATTGAGGTATTAAAAAATGAAAAAAGTATTATTAGCAATTGCAATTTTGGCAGTAGCTCTACTTTTTGTTTTTGGTTGTGGTTCAAAAGAAACACCTGTTGAGGAAGCTCCTGTAGCACCTGAACCTGTGGCTCCTGAACCTGTTGTAGTGCCAGAACCAGTTGTGGTAGCAGAACCTGTTGAAGTTGTAGAACAAAAACCAACTCTTCCAGAAGGAGAAGGTGAAGAAATTTCTGACGAAGTAATGGCAGAAAAAGAAGATAAAGGTCTAGCAATGGATGTTACTGTTGAAAGCGCAGAATTTTCTGATGTTGTTTGTGATGCAGATAAAATCAGTTTCGAATTAGTTAATACTGGTGAGAAAGATTGGGTTTTAACAAAAACTGCTGATGCAAAACCAAATGTAGGTATTATGAATCGTGGTTTATCTGATGTAACTCCTGAATGTAGTTCTGAAGTTTTAACACCTGGAGAATCAACAATTTGTGTTGGTCTTGACATGGGTGTTATTTCTGGAGAAAATAGAGTTGCAATTAACACACCAGATGGTACATTTGTACGTGTTGTAAACTGTCCATAAGACTAAATTTTTTTCAATATTTTTTTTACTTTTTTTTTATTTTCTAAAATTTATATTTGATTAGGTTAAATCTGCAAGAATTATTTACGCATGAATTCCTAAATAAAGTCCATCTTTAATTCTGACAATTTTTACTTTTAGAAATCCTGAATTATTTTTAACATCAGTTACAGTTATTAAAACATTGTTGGCTTTTGCAAGAACTTCGCCAGGCAATCTTCCCGGAGCAATAATTTCAGCTTTAACAATTTCCCCTTTTTTGAACGCTCGATCATATTGGGGTGTTTTGGTTAATTTATAATTTTTTATAAGTTCTATTTTAAATTCAGTTTCCCATTGTTTTAACATCTCAAAGAATTTAATGAATTTAACTTCTTTTGTTTTAAGCATATTTCTGCCTGTTTTGTATCGTAAGAAATTTTGAATTCCTGTGTCGCAACCATTATCTTGTCCAAATTTAATTATTTGTTTTATGTCTTCTTCATTTGATTTTTTCATAAAAACTGGTGCGAGTATGATTTTCACTAAAGGGTATTTTTCTCTTATGTATAAAATAGTTTTTTTAATTTTTTCAGTGGAGTAATTATTTGTTCCCATTATTTTTTTCCCTTTTTCAGGATCCAATGAATGTATTGAAATATTTAATTGATTGAGTCCTGAATTAATTAATTCATCTGCTTTTTTGGGAGTTAATAATTCTGCATTAGTCATAATTGAAATTAATTTAATTCCGTTTATTTTTTTAATATCTGCAATTAGTTCAACTAGTTTCGGATAAAGTAATGGTTCTCCGAGGGGATTGATAAATACTGAGTATGGGATATTTTCTTCTGTTTGTTTTTGTTTAAATTTTATTAATTCTTTAAGTTCTTGTATTAAATAATCTTTTTCCACTACATAATCAGTTGTTTTTTTTGAGCTTATGCCTTCATCAACTGAGCAAAATACGCAATTAAGATTACAGCCAGTAAGTGGTCTCACATCTAACATATCACTTCCTCGGTCAACAACTCCAAAATAAATTGTGCCTTTCAAGGGTATTTTACTTTGTTTGTGAACATAAATTGTTTTTTTCTTAGTTATTGTGTTTGTTAAATTTTGAAATGCGCGAGTAAGTAAGTTATTAAATTTTCTCTCAGCAATATTTTCATTAATATTTTTCAGTTCTATTTTATTTGGAAAAATTTCAAACTCGCCTATTTTCGTTAGTTCATCTATTGGGATGAAGCATTCATAATTTTTAAGAAAAACAATTCTAATTTGATTCTCAAATTTTTCAAAACTCATATCTTCAAATTCTAATATTGCCATTTTATCATTAGTTATTATTGCTAAACATTATATCTAAATATTTTGAGGTATTTATTACAAAATATTTTTATTTATTGTTACAAAAATAAAATCACAATCTCTATTTAAGTGTTATTTAAATGAAGTTATAAATTAAATCAGACTGATTCAATTTTGTTTATGTTGTAATTGTAGTAATTCAGTTTGTTTAAAATTTGGTGTGGATTTAGTTATTTGATGATTGTGGCTTGTTTATTTGGTTATTTTGGAGTGTTTATTTGGTGATTCTGGATTGTTTATCTGGTAATTCAAGTTGAGTATTTATTTAATTGAAATAATTCTAGTTGCCAATAATACAAAACTAAATAAAGTTTCAAATTAGTTAATGTTTTGGGGTGTTTTTAACAAATGGCAGATAAAGACGTAATTATTACTTACGAGAGTCTTTTTGATATACTTAGAGTAGAAAAAACAAAAGATGAGCTTCAGAAATTGGATCCTGAGTTTTATGGGCAGGTTTTAGCTTATTTAAAGGATAAACGTGCCATTTTTGATAAAGAGGAAGATCAGAAAAATCTTTTTGCACAAGGAGAAAAAGATAAAGCTAGAATTCAACTCGAAAATTTACGGAAAATTTTAAAGGATATTTATGATCATAGGGAGAAAAAAATTCTTATGATGGCAGTTATGAAAGCTAAAACTGGCTCAAGTATTATTAATGCCACTAATATGTTGGGTGTTGAGAAGGATTTTTTTGATAATATTTTTTCAACTTTGTCTCAGCACAGGTCTGATATTTTGTTTAATCTTGTTAATTTTAGAACTCCTGTGGGAATTTTAGAGGTAAAACTTCCAAGTGAGATTGAGGATGATTTAGAATTTTTATCTGAATCTAACTCAGTAAAGCGAGTATCCCAATCAGAATCATCAATTCCTGTTATGGAAACTAAAGATAAGGGGATACAAAAAGATCAATTAAACTCGCCATTCAAGCTTAAAATAACTAAGCAAGTTGAGGAGGTTGTAGGTCCAGATCTAGAGATTTACGGGCCTTTTAATGAGGGTGATGAAGTTGAGCTCCCCTCAGAACTTGCGCAAGTGTTAATAAGTAAAGAACAAGCAGTAAAACTTTAAAACTTAAGGTCTGAATTTAAAACCTTCTTAAACCCAGTTTTCAATGTTTTCGGGCGCTGTGGTGGTTAAACCAAAATATTTATAAATGACCCCTAAATCAGAACAAATGCGCTTTATAAATATAATTCGTACTCATATTCATTAATAAATTCGGTGTTAATTATGAAAAAACCAAAATTAATCAAAAGGCTCTGTCCTAAGTGTAAGAAACATACAGAGCATAAAGTGACTCAAGCTAAAAGAAGAAGTCCTGGTAGTGCAAAACCTCTAGGTATTAATGCTAAGAAGAGAACTGGTTTCGGAAAAGGTGCTGGTAATCTTGGTAAGTATGGTAGTAAGCCTGCTATTAGCGCATTCAAAATGACTGGAAAGAAAGTTTCTAAAAAAACTGATTTTAGATATGAATGTAAAGAGTGTAAAAAAAGTCATTGTCAGAAAAAAGGAATTCGTGCTAAACGAGTTGAGTTGAAATAGTTGAGGAAATAAAATGAGAGTTAAAGATCCATCATCAAGATTTATAAAAGTTCGATGTCCTAAATGTAAGAATGAACAGATTATGTTTGGAAAAACTGCATCTACCGTTAAATGTTTAGTTTGTGATAAGCCTTTGGCTGAAAGTACTGGTGGAAAGTCCAAAGTTAAGGCAAGAATCCTTGAGGTTCTTGAGTAATTCTGCTCTTTTAATACGTTTAATAATTTTTATAGTTTTTTTACACATTTTTTTTTAATTGTTGTGTTAATTGTATATATTGCTGATTTGAGTGTTTAATAAAAATGTTAAGACAAAAAACTGGCTTGCCAGAGGATGGGGAAATTCTTCTTTGTAATGTTACTAAAATTTATCCGCATTGTGTTTTTGTAACCATTGATGATTTTGGTGGTAAAAGTGGTATGATTCACATTGGGGAAGTATCTCCTGGTAGAATTAGAAATATTCACGATTATGTTAAAGAGGGTAAAAAAGTTATTTGTAAAGTTCTTAAAACTGATAAAGAACGAGGTCATGTTGATTTAAGTTTAAGGAGAGTTACTGAAACTCAAAGACGTGCGAAAGTCGACGAGATTAAGCAAGAACAAAAGGCTGAAAAAATTATTGAGTTTGTTGCAGGAGAGTTAAAGCTAAATGTTAAAGATATTTACAAAACTCTTTGTGATAAGATTTTAAATGATTATGATAATATTTATCCGTGTTTTGAAGATTATATTTCTGATGACTCTGCACTGGATGATTATAAACTTCCTGAAAATATTATGAAGTTACTTGGCGTTACAATTAAACAAAGAATTAAACCTTCTATTAAATTTGCATCAGGAGAATTCAAAATTAAACTTTTCACTCCAGATGGTATTGAAACAATTAAAAAAGTTCTTACTGAATCTTTGAAAAAAGCAAAAGATTCAATGATTAAATATAAGGGCGGTGGCGCATATATTTTAGAAGTTTCAGATACTGATTACAAAAGTGTTGAGAAAAAATTAAAAGCGGTTACAGAATATGTGATTGAGGGAATTGAAAAAGTTGATGGTTATGCTGAATTCAAGCGAATTGAGCAAAAGTCTTAACATCTTATTAATTTAATAAAATTCAGTCAGTTGATAATATTTATTCACATATTAATTCATTAATTATTCGATGAAAATTTATTTTTTTCGAAATAAAACCTTTTTTTTCAAATTTCAAAAGTAAAAAATATAAGGAAGAAGATACTTACATTCTAAAAATGGCGAGACATATACTTAAGTGCAAAAGTTGTGATGTTTATTCTATGGAGGCTGATTGCCCTTCTTGTAATGCGAAAACAGTTAATCCTGCTCCTGCTAAATTTAGTCCTGAAGATCCTTATGGTAGTTATCGTCGTAAGGCGAGAAAAGAACTTCTTGAAAATGATGGTCGTCTATAATTAATGAATAATTGCTAATATGATTTATTTGTAATTATACTTTGAACTGATGTTTTGAACTGTTGATTTGAAATGATGTTTTGAATTGCTGATTTAAGATAATGTGTTAAGATAATGCGTTAAAATAATGATTTAAAATAATATTTGGTGAGGTACCTTAAATTGACTGATTGGAAATTTATCCCGCAAACAAACAAAATACCTAAACTTAACAATCCTGTTTTAGTGGAAGGAATGCCTGGAATTGGTAATGTTGGTAAAATTGCTGTAGATTTTATTATTGAACAAATTAAGGCTAAAAAAGTTTTTGAGATTTTTTCGTATGATTTGCCAAATTCTGTTTTTATTAATGAGCATAATCGTGTTGAACTTCCACTTATTGAAGTTTATTACAAAAAATTTAATGGTAATGGAAAAGATAAAGCTAAACTAACTAAAAATTCTAAATCGGAAAAAAAAGTAAAAAAAATTAAGTCTTGCGATAAACGAGATTTAATAATCATAACTGGAGATCTTCAACCAACTGATGGCAGGAGTTGTTATGCTTTTTGCGATTCAGTTCTAAGTTTGTTTAAAAAAGTTGGGGGATCTGAAATAATTACTTTGGGAGGTATTGGTTTGGGTCAAGCACCTAAGAAACCTCAAGTTTATTGTACTGCTAATAATTCTGATTTTATGACTTCGTTTCAAAAAGGCATTAAAATTAATCATAATATATTTGGTGTTGTGGGCCCAATTATTGGTGTGAGTGGATTGTTAATTGGTCTTGCAGAAAGACAAGATGTTCCTGGTATTTGTTTACTTGCAGAAACTCTTGGTCATCCTGCTTATTTAGGTGTGGGTGGAGCAAGAGAAATAATTAAGATCTTAGATAAAAAACTTAATTTAGGCATTAGTATCAAAAAGCTTGATAAGGAAATTGCCGAATTAGAAAAAGAATTATCACAAGAACCAGGTGATGCAAGTAAAGTATCTAAAAGTAGTTTGAAAAAAATTACTCAAAGACTAACTAAAGAAACTAGTTATATTGGTTAATGCACTGATTCAATAATTAAGTATTGAATCAATTACTGATTTAATTTAATCAATTTGGGGTACTATCAATTCGTTATTTTTAATATTAACCAGATAGTTTACTCGCTAGTGCTACATAAAGTTTATAAATAACTATTTTCATCTATTATATTATATTTTTAATAATCAGATCTAATTTGTTGGCGATTAGGTCATAAATGGGTTTGTAAAAATATTATTTTCAAAAATTGAGGTGTAACTTGGCTACAAAATTTATTTCTGTTAGGGCTGCAAAAGACGATTTTTTCATAAGAAAGATTTTTGCTAGAGAAATTCTTGATTCTAGAGGTAATCCTACAGTTGAAGTTACAGTATTTACAAAAACTCACTCTGCAACAGAAGAAGTACCAAGTGGTGCATCAACAGGGATTCATGAAGCGTGGGAACTAAGAGATGGTGGCAAACGGTACGGTGGTAAAGGAGTTTTAAAAGCAGTTAATAATGTTAATACAATTATAAATCGTAAATTAAAAGGTTTTGATGTTCGTGAACCTAAAAAAATAGATCGCGCATTAGTGGATTTGGATGGAACTAAAAACAAATCTCGACTTGGTGCGAATGCAATTTTAGGAGTTAGTTTGGCATCATATCGTCTTTGTTCCATTGTCAAAAATAAAAAGTTATATTCGATTATTGGTACTAAAAATCGCTTGCCAACTCCATTTTTCAATGTTTTAAATGGTGGGAAGCACGCAGAAAATAAATTGGCGTTTCAAGAATTTATGATTGCGCCTAAAGGGAAGAATTTTGCGGATAGTGTTCGTATTGGTGCCGAAACATATCACGAATTAAAAAGAGTTATTGGTCATAAGTATGGCAAGGATTCCACTAATGTTGGTGATGAAGGAGGGTTTGCTCCAAGAATTGATTGTGTTGAACAAGCATTAAATTTACTGGTGACTGCAATTGATGATTTAGGTTATTCTAAAAAAATTAAGATTGCAATGGATGCGGCAGCGTCTGAGTTTTTTCATAAAGGTTATTACAAAGTTGATGGAAAACGATTTTCGAAAAACAAATTTGTTGATTTTTATGAAGAGTTAGTTAAAAAATATCCTATTGTATCTATTGAAGATCCTTTTGATCAAGATGATTTTTCTGGCTTTTCTATGTTGCGACAAAATAAAGTTCTTAAGAGAAAAAAAGTTCAAATTGTTGGTGATGATTTGTTAGTTACGAGTGTTGATCGTGTTAAACTTGCACTTGACAGGAATTTATGCAATGCACTTTTGTTAAAGGTGAATCAAATTGGGACCGTAACAGAAGCATTAGCTGCTGCAAAGTTGGCGTTGAAAAATGATTGGAATGTGATGGTTAGTCATCGTAGTGGTGAGACTACTAGTACATTTATTTCGGATTTAGTTGTGGGTTTGGGTTCGGGTCAAATCAAATCTGGAGCGCCTTGTAGGGGAGAACGTTTAGCAAAATACAATAGGCTCATGCAAATAGAAGTGGAACTTGGTAAAAGAGCTAAGTATTAACTATGGGTCTTGCGTATTTTTATAATTATTATTATTTTTATTATTATTTTTATTATTATGGTTGATTTTATTTTTTTGAGTTTTCTTATTTTTATTAGTTGTCTTATTTTTCTTAGTTTTATCAGTTTACTTATTTTTCTTATTATTCTTGAGTTTGATTAGTGATTTAATTAAGTTTTCACATAATTAGCTAATTAAATCGTAAGTTTTAAATAATAATAAATTTTAAAATATCTAAAATGGTTGTAACAAGAATACTGGATGAAGTTTCTGAGCTTCCTAAGCTCGACCTAAAAGATAGGAAAATTATTGGGTTGTTAGTTAATAATTGTCGTTTAACATTTTCTGAGCTTGCAAAAAAAGTGATGTTATCACGAGATGCAGTTAGGTATAGAATTAATCGCATGCAAGAATTAGGAGTTATACAAAAATTCACAATTTTATCTAAATATTCTTTATTTGATTATAAGCATTTTAAGGTATATTTGCAAATTGTCGAATTAGAGTCAAGCAAAGAAAAAGAATTATTTGATTATCTTAAAAAAAATCCTAATTTTCTAAATATTATAGAATATAGTGATAAATGGGAGCTTGAATTGGCGGTTTATTCTAAAACTGTTGATGAATTTGATGAAGTATTAAATGATTTTTTAACAAAGTTTTCTGATCTAGTTGAAAATATGGAAATTTTTCATGTTATCAAAAATTATTCCTATGTTAACATACCAAGAGAATTTGTAAAACAAAAAATTGAAGAGCCACCTGAAATCGAAAATTTGGATAAACCAAAAAAGCATAAAGAATTAGGGCAAGATGATATTAAATTGGATGAAACTGATAGGAATTTAATGAATCTTCTCGCAAAAAATGGCAGGGAATCATTATATGCGTTAGCTGAAAAATTAAGTGTCAGTGCAGATACTGTTAATTACCGAATTAAAAAACTAGTGGACAAAGGCGTAATTCAACAATTTAGCACAATCATTAACTGGTCTTTAATAGGATATCAATTTTATACTTTATTTTTGAATATGAAATACATGACTAAAGAAGATGAGATGAAATTCAAGCAACTTGTAAGGATGCACCCAAATATTGTTCGTGCAATGAAAACAATGGGGGATTATAATATTGTGTTAAAAGTTGTTGCTAGAAATCAAAAGGGATTTCATGACACTATTCGTAAGATCCGTCTTGAATTTAAAGATCGAGTTAAAAATTATGACACATTAATTAGTTATAGGGAACAAAAATTTGAAGTGTTCGCATCATTGTTATAATTTAATGTAATGGTTATAAGATTAAGTTAAAATATTTATTTTATTTAATTTTTTATTTTTTTATTTAATCGTTTCAAATATTTGTAGAGGTGAAAATGACAACTAAACAGAGTTCTAAGCGCGGGCAGTCTAAAATAAATTCTAGTTCCAAATCTGTGCTAATTGTTCTGGACGGTTGGGGAATAAGAACTAGCCAAGTAAATAATGCGATTCAAAAAGCTAAAACTCCTTGTTTTGATTCTCTTTGGAAAAAAAATTCTCATATGTTACTTGACGCAAGTGGGCCAAGTGTTGGGCTCCCAAAATCAGTAATTGGAAATAGTGAAGTAGGTCATCTTCATCTTGGTGCTGGAAGAGTAATTCCTCAAGAATTAGTTTTAATTAATAGGTCAATTAAAAATGGTTCATTTTTCAAAAATAAAGCACTTCTTAAATCAATTACGCACGTTAAAAAAAATAAAAGTAAAATGCATTTGTTGGGTTTATTTAGTGATGCAGGAGTTCATGCACACATTAATCATTTATTCGCAATTCTAAAATTAATGGGGTCAAAAGGGATTAAAACGGTTTATTTTCACCCTATTCTCGACGGTAGAGATGTACCTCCAATGAGCGCTTTAAAATATTTTGATTTATTAGGAAAAAAATTACGCACTTTAAAAATTAAAGTAGTAATTTCAACAATTATTGGCAGGTATTATGGTATGGATAGGGATCATAGGTGGCACAGAGAACATAGGGCGTATGAATCCTTGGTGAGTAAAAAAGATCATCGTAAAAAACATCCTGGATTTATGTCAATTAAACAGATTAAAAATTTAATAAAAGATTTTTATAAAAAAGGAATTACTGATGAGTTTATTCCTCCAACAATAACTGATAATTCAACAGTTGATAAAAATGACTCGATGATATTTTTTAATTTCAGAGGAGATCGCGCAAGAGAAATAACCAAAGCGTTTGTTCAAGGAAAATTTCTTGAGTTTAAACGAAAAAAGATTTTCGATCTTGATTTTGTGTGTCTTGCTCAATATGATAAAAAAATTAAAGCACCTGTGGCGTTTCCTCCTTCCTTGCCTAAAAACACTTTGGGTGAAATTTTATTTAAAAATAATAAATCTCAATTAAGGATTGCTGAAACGGAAAAATATGCGCATGTTACTTTTTTCTTTAATGGGGGAAAAGAAACTCCATTCAAAAAAGAAGATCGAATAATTATTCCTAGTCGCAAAGTTAAAACTTATGATGAAACTCCTCAAATGAGAGCAAATGAAATAACTAAAAAGGTAGTTTCACAAATTAAAAATAAGTCTCAAGATTTTATTTTAATAAATTTTTCAAATCCGGATATGGTTGGACACACAGGATATCTTGATGCTGCAATTAATGCAGTTCAAATAACTGATGCTTGTTTAGAAAAAGTAATGAAAGTTGCAAAATTAAATAATTACAATATAATTGTTACTGCAGATCATGGCAATGCTGAAGAAATGGCAGGAGTTCATAAAACAAGTCATACTACAAATAAAGTTCCTTTAATTTTAATCCTTGAAGAAAATAATAAATTTTCAAATAATAACATAAAATTAACTAAGAAAAAAAGTAGTATTGCAAATGTTGCACCGACGATTCTTAAATTAATGGATCTTCCAATTCCTAATGAGATGTCATATCCTTTATTTTAATTTATATTTAACAATAGTTTACATTAAATTTAATAAAAAACACAAAAATTAGAGATCATACAAATGAAGAAATCAAAATTATTAAAAGTTGCAATTAAAGCAGCACGTGCTGCAGGAAAAATAATTCTAAAAAATTATGGTTGTGCAACATTTGAATTTAAAAACGATGATTCTTTGGTGAGCAATGCAGACAAAGCATCTGAAAAAAAGATTAAACAAATTATTTTAAAAGAATTTCCTGATCATGGTTTTTGTGGTGAAGAATTTGGGTGTACAAATTTAAGTTCGGATCATGTGTGGTTTATTGATCCTATCGACGGAACAACCAATTATAAAATTCAACTTCCTTATTTTAATGTGTCAATTGGTCTTGTAGTAAATAATGAAAGTGTTGTTGCAGTTGTTTTTAATCCTTACACTAAAGAGATGTTTTGTGCAGAAAAAGGCAAAGGCGCAGAATTAAATGGAAAACCAATTAGAGTGTCGCGTGCAAAAACACTAAAAGGAACTGTTCTTGATTTAGGTCATAGAAAAACCCATAAAGAAACTCGTGAAGCCGTAAATATTTATTCTGATTTAATTAAACATAAATTAAGAATTCGCAGGTTAGGTTCTGCGGCATTAGAACTTGCATATGTTGGTGCGGGAAGACTGGATGGGTGTATTATGCATGGTATTAATAGTTGGGATATTGCGGCAGGATTATTAATTGTAACTGAATCAGGGGGAAGTGTGAGTGATTTTAAAGGAAAATCTGCAACAGTTAATACTTCGCAATTAATAGCATCAAATGGTTTGGTGCAAAATGATTTAGTAAAAGTTGTTAAAAAAAATGTAAAGTTCAAAAAAATAACTTCTAATAAATTAAAAGTAAAAACAATTTCTAAAAACGTAAGAAAAAAGAAATAATGATTCGCACACATAAGTTAAAAATATATTTTATCCAAATATGATCATTCTATTATCTCTTTTGCAGGTATGTACTGTTTCAAAAGCTTCAATCATTAGTTCTTCAGAAATTTTTAATTTTCCTTTTCGAGTATCAATTATTTTAAATTCTTTTTTATCAGAATCATAATTTGTAATTAAAACATAATGTGGATTTCGTCTATTTAATTTACTTTGTCTTAAAATTCCAACTATTAATCTAACCATTAACAATTTTCCTTGACAAAGTAAGTCTTTAACTTCAGTTAATTCAAAATCTCTTTCTTCAATTTTAATATTTTCTTTGGTTGCTTGTTTGTAAAATAATTCTGAACGAAAATTGGCAACATCAATTTCTTTTTTCTTGTATGCTTTAAATCTATATCCTGGAAATTTATATTCTGGTTCTTCCACAATAATGGATACAGAAATTCCTTTTTTTGCAGCCAAAGTCCCAAGCGCATATATGGAAGATCCTCTTGTAGGAAGAGTGGCACTTCTCTGCCAAATCCAAAATTCGTTATCGCGACTTAACTCAAACTTAGAATCAAAGTGATTCAACACCATCAATAGAGCACTACTCGCAGATGTATACCTCGTTGTTTGTTTATATGGTTTCATGAATATCACACATATTTAAAAATTATTTATTTTTTTGTTTGTTTATTGTTTTTAAAAGATAAATTTTTTGTTAAGGTATTATAATGAACATAATCTCCTAGCCTTATGGGTATTATATTATTTTGGTGGCCTAATCTAAGCTCATAAATAATTGGTATTTTAAGAGTTTTGATAAATTTTTCTAGTAATTTTAAATAATTTCTTGATTTTTGAAAATTTCCTATAAGTAATGCTTTAATATTTTTTAACTTTCCTGCCAATTTTAGGTGAAGTAACATATTATATATTGCGGCAGGTCTTTCGTTAACATCTTCTAAAAATAATATTTTTTTGTTAGTATCAATTTCATATTCTGTGCCAATCATGTGGCAAATAATTCTTAAATTTCCCCCTATTATGTGTCCATTAAAACTTTTTTCATTTAAAATGTGGGTGTGATTTTTTAAATTAATTTTGTATGGTTTATTTGTTAAACAATCAATTAATAACTTTTCTGATACTGAATTTTCAATCCAGTTTTTAGTGCAAATATTAGGTCCGTGTATTAAATTGCCTTGAAATCCTTTTTTATAAAAACCGAGGAGTAATGCTGTAATATCGCTATGGCCTATGATTGTTTTTTTTGATTTTTTTATTAGCTTCGGATTAATGTGTGAGAGAAGTTCCATAGAAGCATATCCTCCGCGAGCGCAAAAAATAAATGGATTTTTTACTTCTAAAAGTGCAGTTTCGATTTCTAATACACGACGTTGCAAAGTGCCTGCAAAATAAATATCTGAACTAGTAATATCTGAATTATATTTTGGGATAAATCCTATTTTATGTAATCTTTGTATTCCCTTAATTAATTCGTGTTTAGAAATTTTTTTTGATGGTGCGATTATTCGACTATTAGACTTCATCTCCAAGTATGTGAATTGGTCCATCTTTTTATATCTTGCTCTGTTAATCCCATATCTTCAAGAGTTCTTCCAGTTTTCCAAAAATCAATTCCAGTTAATTCTCTTGCTCTACCGACCATTTCTTCATATCGGGGAGTTGGAATATCAAATATTCTTGCTATGCTAACTGTTGGAACTGCTCTTAAAGGAATCTCTTCTAACAAATATCTGTGAAAGAGAGTTTTTGGGGCAGGAGATCTATTTGGAATTTCAGGAGTGTTTTGGTATGGGGGTGTCGCATGTATCATGTTAAATAAAGAACTCATTTCAACGCCATAAGCGATGTTTAACCATTCACGCACAGTTCTAGGTTCAATTCCTACTGCGCGGGCAACCTCGCATCTTTCAGCATCCATTTCTTCCATTATTTCTGCACTTTCTTCTGTCGTTCCACCAATATAAAAATTAAAATCTTCTTTATTTAAAATTCTGTGTGCATTATATAACATTCCAACAATATGAAATACTGGACTATCATCTAAGCCCATTAAAGGATTTCCTACATCTTCAAATTGAGGATACAGTTCATTTAAAAGTCCAGCAATTCCTTCCGCATTAGGAACTGAAGAATAAATTATGCTTTTTTTTTCTGTTTTAATATATGAAGTTCCTATTTCTGGAACTTTGCACGCGTAAACTAATGTATCTGTTTCACTAACTCCTATGTTGGCATCAGGATTTATTGAATTAACTAAATTTAAAAATTCAAGTGCTCCTCCAATTCCTGGAGAAATTAACATAACTTGTTGATCTGTTAAGATTGGTGCTAGTCTTTCTGCATAGTATTTATGAACTGTTGCATCGGTAATTATGAAAATATATTTATTATCTGAAACTGCTTCTTGGAGGTTGGTGGTTATACTTCTTAATTGCGCTTCACCGTCTAGTATTCCTGTTAATTTAATTTTGTTGCCGTTAGAAGAAATAATTTCTGCTTTTTTTGGGGTGTGAGTGTATAAACTAACTTCATTTCCTAATGTTGCAGCATAGCCCGCAATTGCATGCCCTCCTTGTCCTGCGCCACAAATTAATATTTTTTCGTTCATGTTTGGTGATCCTCTTGAATTGTACTCATGACATGGCGTACGAATTCGTCAGTTTTATCATAAATTAAATTTCCCGTATGATCATAAATTACTAAACCAGTTCCAGTTCCATTGATTTCATTAACTTTAGGTCCAATAAAATCAACTCCGATCAGATATGCACCAACCTGGGTGGATATTCTTGATGTGATTTCTAATTCATCGGTGGTCGGGGAGTGGTCATAAGTTGTTTGTGATCTGGTTGTGTCCCAAGGAGTTTTTCTGTTATGGTGTACTCTAGAACAAAGCAATTGGTCATCAAGAAGTACAACTCTAACTTCTGATCCATCTAGCGGTTCTTGAAGTATGTAATCTCGTTTTAATTCATCTTCAGAATTAACTTGAGCAAATAAATCATCTAGTGAAGTTACAATAGTTACTCCTGAACCTCTGCAACCAAAAATTGGTTTAAGAATAATTTGTCCTCCATATTTTTGAATTAATCTTTTCGTTTGATCTCTTGAAGTATATCTAATAGTTTCAGCTATGTTTAAAGAAGGATCTTTTGATAATTCTACTAGGCGATCTTTTAGAGTTGCTTCTTCAGTTTCAGGTTCGTTTAAAAATTGTTTAAACGCACCTTCGGACTTAAGATTTTGAAGAAATTGGTATTGTCTTTTTGCAAATTCTAACCCTATATTTTTTGAAGTTTCATCTCCATAAATTATGAACATATCTCCTTCAGGTTGATGTTCGCCTAAAATTTGTTGTAATTGTGTTGGACTAAGAAATCGAAATGCTTTTTTTATTGTGCCTTTTTCTAAATTGTAGTCTCCTGGAACTACAAGAAACAAGTCAGTTATATCGCTCAGTTTTGATAAAATTCTTCTACTTGTTCTATAAAACTCTTCAGGATAATTTTGAAATCCTTCTTCAACAGAAAAATAAACTTTGGGTAGTGTATGTGCCATTTTTATTAAACCTTTTATTTAAATTAATTATGAAATTTATTTGGTGTGTTTATGCTTGTTTTCAAATTAAGTTATTGATTTTTGAATTGATTAAAATAAAATTATAAATATAATTCAAAGCCATTTTAACTCGCCTAAGATCAAAAAAACATCTAAAAATGAATTTTGAGCGAAAAAAAGATCTTTCAATCCTTTTCGCATACTCAAAAAACAAAAAGAGGAGATTGCTCTCCGAATCTAAGCTTTTTTGGCGTTAAAACTTACATTCTATTATATTAAACAGTCTTTTTTAAAGTTTGTTGTTCTAAACAATAGCGGTTAGGGGAAAAGAGGTGTTTTCACCATCAGTTTAGGGTGAAAAAGAATATAAACTCTTTAAAATTTCTATAACTTCCAACCAAATTATTTAAAAACATCTTCTTCATAGACTAAGTTTATTAAACTCTAAAATTTTTTATAAATTTTAAAAATGGATGCAGAAAAAAAGTTAATGCCAAAAAGAATTTTTGATATAATTAAGGATCAAAACATTGTGGAGTTTCGTCCTTCTCAGAAAAAATCTATCGCTGCAGGTCTTTTCCAAAAAAAGAATCTTTTAGTTTGCACGCCTACTGCATCTGGTAAGACTTTGGTGGGTGAGCTGGCAATTCTTAATGCAGTTTTAGAAAAACATTCTAAGGCGATATATATTGTCCCATTAAAGGCGCTAGCATCAGAGAAGTATAAAGAATTTAAAAAAAAGTATGCTGATAAGTTTCAAATAGCATTATCAATAGGTGATCTTGACGCATCGGATTCTCATCTTGCAAAATATGATTTAATTATTTGTACATCTGAAAAGTTAGATTCATTAATTCGTCACAGGACTCCTTGGATTAAAGAAGTGGGTGTTGTGGTAATTGATGAAATACATCTTTTAAATGAGCCAAGGCGAGGTCCAACATTGGAGATTCTTATAACTCTTCTAAAACAATTAATTGTGGGTCTTCAAATTGTGGGTCTCAGCGCAACTATTGGTAATGAACAAGAATTAGCAGATTGGTTGGAGGCAAAACTCGTTCATGACACTTGGCGTCCGGTTACATTGAGCAAAGGTGTTTTTTATAATAATAAAATAGAATTTGATTAACAAAGAAAAGAAAAATAAAAAATTTAATTTAAGCTTTCTAAAATTTTATAATTTGTCCCATACATGTGCGATTGCAGTAACGCCGATCATGTATGCAATATATCCTGCTGCAGGTGCTAAAACTATATTTGCGAAAGGAATTAAGTTTGCAATAAATGAAAGTACAAAATAAACTACTACAAAAAATGCCCAGACGACAAAATATTTTCCAGTTAAAGCTTTTGAAAATATTTTTTTAAATTCAAATGCTGCGCCAAAGTGTCCTTTTTTAATAAAGTTCATTAGTGCGGCAGGCATTAAATAAAATGTTAACACAAAAACTATTGCAACTAAAACAATTCCCGAACTAAATCCTGGGAGCATTTCAAAAGCACTGCCTGTGGTAAGCATTGAAACGAATTGTTTTCCAACAAATAAAAATGTTAAAATTAATGCAGGTATGGACCAAATAAGTCCGAACAAAAATACTAGTAATCCTGTGATCCATAAATGACCAAAATTTTCCCATTTAGGTAATGCTTTTTTGTGTTTTAAACTTAGTTTTCCTGCTTCAACAATATATCCTGTTGAGAAGAAATTAATTATTGGTAAAATATTTAACAAACATCCTATGATCACTGACTTTACGTCTTGAAACGGATGCAAAAATGCTTTTTTAAATTTATCCAAGTATACCACCCCATAATTATGGTTTTATTGATGAGTTTGAAAATATTTGAGATATATATAAAATTTATTATGATTGATAGATGTTATTGTCCTACTAATGTTTAAAATCCTAATGTTTTCATGATTTTTGTACGACTAAATAATTCTAAGTCTTTATATGATTGTCCAGTTCCGATGAATAGTACTGGTTTTCCTGTAACATATGAAACTGAAATTGCAGCTCCGCCTTTTTCATCAACATCTGCTTTTGATAAGACTATTCCATCAAATTCTACTGCTTCATTGAATTTTTTTGCTTGTTCTACGCAGTCATTTCCAGTTATTGATTCTCCAATAAAAATTTTAAGATCTGGATTTGCAACTCTCATGATTTTTTTCATTTCATCCATTAAGTTTATGTTTGATTGAAGTCGTCCTGCAGTATCAATTAATACTACATCTAGACCTTTTGATTCTGCATATTTTATTCCATCAAATGCTACTGCTGCGGGATCACTTCCATAATCATGTTTGATCATTTTTACACCTAGGCGATTAGCATGTTCTTCTAGTTGTTGTATTGCTGCAGCTCTAAATGTATCTGCTGCAACTAGTACTGGTTTTAATTGTTGTGATTGAAAGAATCTTGCAAGTTTTGCGATGGTTGTTGTTTTTCCACAGCCATTAACTCCAACAAATGTAATTACGAATGGTTTTTTATGTTTAACTTTTTCTAAAATATCAAACGGCTCAAAATCTAGTATTTCATTTAAGCTTTTTTTAAGTGTACTCATAATTATTGTTTCAATTTCAAATCGATTAAGTTTATGATCGACTAATCGTTCTTTTAAATCTGTTTTAATTTTTTCAATAACTTCTACTGCAACATTATTTTCAAGTAATGTTATTTCAAGTTCAAAAAATAAATCTTCAAATTTTGATTCGGATAATGTCTTTGCCGCAACTTTTTGTTTTAGTTTTCCAAAAAATCCTGTTTTTTCTTTTTTTTCACTAATTTCTTCAGCTACTTCCAAGTCAGCTTGATCGTCTTCTTTTAGGTCTAATTTTGCTGCTTCATCATCTTTAAGTGCGGATGAAAACTTTTGTGTTTTTTCTTCAACGTCGGTAGTTTTTTCATCAGGAATCTCTATTTTTTCCTTTTCTTCAACTAGTAAATCATCATCCATATTTTCATCTAGCTTTTTGTCTGAATCTTCAAGTTCATTTGCGCTAAGTCCTTCATCATCTTTTTCAATATCGTCTAAGTCTGTGCTAAATTCATCTTCTTCTTTTTCTCGCGCATCGGTTTTATCCATTAAATCTTGTAATTTTTCTTTAATTTCTTTTTCTTCTTCTAAGTCTTTGGAAAGATAATCTTTCATTGAATCGTCTGTTTCTTCAATTTCTTGTGCTATTTTATCATCGTAAGAAATATCATCATCTAGTTTTTCTGATACTTCGTCTGCAGTTTTCCGAAATTTATCGTCAAGGTCATCTTCTTTAGAATCAGTTTGTGTGAGATCATCAGTTTTAGTCTCATCAGTTGTGTCGTCTGTTTCTACATCCTCAGTTTCAATATTGTCTGTTTTTTTACCAAATAAGCGTCCAAAAAATCCTTTCTTTTTTGGTTTTTCTTTTGGTGTTTCAATAGGAGTTTCTTCATTTTCTTTTTCTGCAGTGTCTACTAAAACTGGTTCGTTATCTAAACCTTTTTCATCCGAGATTTCTTTATCTGAACTTTCTTCTTTTTCAATTATTTGTTCTTCGATTTTTTTTTCTTCAATTTTTTCTTCAGATAATTCTTCGGGTTTTTTTTCTTCCGGTAATTCTTCAGATTTTTCTTTTTCAGTAGGAGTATTTGTTTGAGTTGAATCATCTGTTGTGATTTCTTGGTCTTTTAACTCGTTTTCAGATTCATCAGGCTGTTTTATGTCTGTTTTAGAACTAGTTGTATCAATTGTTTCTTTTTCGTCAGAAGTAGTTTCATCTAGTTTTTCAGATACTTCAGTGGTTTCGATAACTGCATCGTCACCTTCTTCTTCAATATCTTTACTTAACTTGCTGACAGCTTTTTTTAATTTATCTTTTAGAAAACCAAACATTTAATCACCTTTTTTATTGAATAATATTAAATAAATATATATCTAATAAATTTGATTTAAAAAATATTTTGTGCAAAATAACTTTTTAATAATGTTATGCTCAAGAATCTTCAATCATAAGTTTAAGTTCTTGTTCGAGGTTTTGAGAGTTTATTGCCATTTGTTGTACTTGATTCATAGCTTCAATTCTAAATTTTTCAAGTTCAACTAACTGTTCTTCAAGTAATGAAACAGTTTCTTCAAAATTTTTGTTTACAATAATTCCGCTTCCAACATTTACTAAAAAATCATTAGGATTTTCAATTTTACCTTTTACAAAGATTCCGCTGGATATTGGAACTAATATTTCGTCATCTTTTGAACTTTCTTGTAAATCTTTTAATCCTTTAATTATGATTTGAATTTCGCCTAATTGAGAATCAACTTTTTGCACTTGTTGTTGTGCTTGTTTCATCTGTTGTTCAATCATTTGATATTCCATATACTTTGATTGTAACATTTTTTGTAATTCTTCTTGACTCTTTCCAACTTCTTGTGTGGGGGAGTTATTTTCTTTATTGTCTGACATTATGTTCACCATTATTGTGCTATTAAATATTATTATAAAATTAATTATTATTGTTAAATTAATTATTCATTTATTTATTTTTGGAATTATTTTGTTCTAAATATCCGAGTGCTTCATCTATCCACGCAATTTCTGGTCCGCCACTAATTGAACCAACAACAAATCCGTTTTTGTTACAAAGAACGCCTGATTTTAAGAATGGAGATCCTAAATTTATTGTTCCTGTTTCAAAATTAACAGATAATAATGAACTTACTTTTTCATATTCTTCTTCAGTTATGTCTGGATGAATCAAACCGGAGTTTGAGTTTGCGATTGCAAGTGAACCAACAGTTGGGAGTTCAGCAATTGTTCCTGGTTTTAAACTAACCATTAGTGCTTCACGTATTCTTTTTTTAACGTCTGAAGAGAAATCTGGATTTACTAAACAGCCCTGTTCGTTACAAAGTATGTTGTTTCCAAGAGCAGTTAAGTTAGTATTAATAATTGAATAATCAATTCCTAATTTGTCTAATTTTTTAAGTTCTGAATCAAATGCAATTCCTGGGACTAAAATCTTTTTTGAGTTTCCAGCAATAAAAACGCCTACTAGTGATGTTCCACACATGGTTATTCTATGTACTGGAACTCCGAGTGCTTCTGAGATTTGTTGAGCTTTGTTTTCATTGACTTCCATGCCAATTAGACAAAATTCATCTGTACAAAACCCATATAGTCCAATATTGGGATTTCCATTAAAATCTGTTTTTAAAAGATGCATAATTCTATAGGATAAACCTCTCATTTAAAAAGCTTATCTATAGTGTATAAAAAAAGCTTATCTGGCTTTATTTAAACGGCTTATCTTTGGAGTATTAAAAACGCTTATCTTGCCTAATTATCTGGCCCTGTGTAAACTGGTTATTTGCTGTGTATTAACTCATATTGTCTGTAGCTTGTTTGTTTGATTCTGATTTTTTTCGTTAATTTTATAAATGAGTCATAATCTCTTTTGAAAAAGCACACACTGTTGTATTTGTGTGTATTTGATTGCAGTTACGTTTTAAACAGTTGCAATCAAGATACTTGTATGAAACACAAGTCAAATCCCAATTTAACGTTTTTTTTTAGTTATTTTAAGTTATTTGGGCCCGTGGTCTAGTGGCTATGACAGTGCCCTTACAAGACATCAAAATTAGGTTTATTCCAAAGTTTGATTGTCGATGAAAGGCATTGATCCCCGGTTCGAGTCCGGGCGGGCCCACTCATTTTTTATTTTAAGTCAATTTTTTATTTATTGTACGTTTTCTTATTTATTGTACTTTTTTTTATTTATTGTACTTTTTTTTATTTATTGTGCTTTTTATTTATTTAATTTTTTTATTAGATTCTGGGTATTATTTAATTCACACTCTCTAGAAACAATTCACAATTTCAAAAAATAATTCACAATCCATAGAAACCTTTAAATACACTATTTTTCTTTTAAATCGCTATGTATGATAAATTAATGAGTATTCTAACTGAGCAAGATGAGATTACTTGGAAAAGTTTACTTTATGAGCTTATTAAAACTGAACAGATGGATCCTTGGGATGTTGATGTGTCTGAGCTTGCAAATAAATACATTACTCTTGTTAAAAAAATGACTGAAATGAATCTAAGAGTTTCAGGTAAAGTTCTTCTTGCAGCAGCAATTCTTCTCAAGATTAAATCTGATAGGTTGGTTGGTTCTGATATGATGGAGTTTGATCGTCTTTTAGCAACATCTGATGATTCAACAGATCTTTATGATTCTGAAGAAGATCTTATGAATATGCAAGGTGTGACATTAGAAAATGCAGAGGAACAATTAAAATTAATTCCAAGAACTCCGCAACCAAGAAAAAGAAAAGTGTCGGTTTATGATCTCGTTGATGCACTTTCAATTGCACTTAATGTTTCACATAGGAGGGTGTTAAAAGAAATTGACATACCTCATAAGTTTAATGTTCCTAAAAAAACAGTGGATATTTCAGTTATTATGACTGATTTATATCAAAAGATTTGCGAGTTCTTTGATGAGGATCAGAGTTTTCCTTCAATGTTAACATTTACTGAACTTTGTCCGTCAGAGGAGAGGATGGATAAGGTGCTTACATTTATTCCTCTTCTTCATTTAAGTAATTCTCAAAAAATTGGTCTTCGCCAACAAGATCATTTTGGTGAAATAAATATTCATTTGCCTGAATGATGATTTGACTTGACTAAGTTTCTATATTTTATGTTATAATTAATGTCAGTTCATATTTTATGGTTGGTGTTATTTTATATTTTATGATTTATGTTAGTTTTTCATTCAGTTTGTTTTATGATTAATATTATTTCATATTTTGTTTTATATTTTATTTTGTTTCATAATTAGTTTTGGGAAGAACAAATATTTGTGTATTTTTATCGACTTATAATAAAAATAAGATCTAATTTTTCCGGGAAAAAGTTGTTTTATTTCTTCAATCATTTCGTAAAAGTTATCTTGGCTTGCGAGTTCACAATCAAACTCAAAATCACTTCCTCCGACGGCCACATCTCTATAAATTATGTTTGGATTATTTCGTACGTATTCTT
Organism: Candidatus Woesearchaeota archaeon; assembly: GCA_018675335.1. Taxonomy (NCBI): domain Archaea; kingdom Nanobdellati; phylum Candidatus Woesearchaeota; species Candidatus Woesearchaeota archaeon. Next base: position 107,938 of record JABGYH010000007.1, on the reverse strand, counting down.
GCAATCCCGGTATTATTTTTAAATCTTCTAAAATTAAGTCTACTTTATAATATTTATATCCGAGTTTATTGAAGTCAATTAGTGCCCGATAAGCAACAATTACTTTTTCTTTTTCTAGTCGTTTCAGTCGATATTTTATTGTTGTTAATGGGGTGTTTAGTGTGGTTGATAAATTTCTAAGTGACATGCGTGCATTTTCTGAAATTTCTTTTAATATTTTTAAATCCATCAAGTCATAATCAAATTTTTCCCAGCTTCCAGTTGTGAGTTCAGTAAAATCTTTTTTAGATTTGGGTGAATCTAATAGTAAGTAATTTCTAAAATAGTGTATGAAGTTTGTGAATACGCAGAAGTTTTTTTCTACAATAAATTTTCGATATTTAATTAGTATTTGTTCATACGCTTTTTGATAATCTCTTAAATCGTTTACGAGAAATCCTAATGCTATGTCGTAATGTCCATCTGTGCGGTATGAGACAATAACTTCATCCATTTTAGAAAAAAAGTTTATCATTTCTGTTTCGGTGGTTTTGGTAGTTGATTGAAGTTTCAAATATAATCTTACTATTCTATATCCTAATTTGGTAAAATCAATGAGTGTTATGTAGTTAGTAATTACTTTTTTTTCTTCTAGTTGTTTTATCCTGTATCTTACAACATCTCTACTTAATCTAGTTTTGCGTGCTAATTCGTTTATTGGTTGTCTTCCTGCTCGATCTAGTTCAAATAATATTAATTTATCTTTATTATCTAATTTATCTATTTTATCTAATTTCGATATTGGTGGGTTTAATAACATAATTTTACTGTTTATTGCAACTTTAGTTATAAATATTGCTATTTTAGTGGTAATTATTGATAAAAATATTTAATAACAAAGTACTACTAAAAAGTAACTATGATTGGTGTGCTTGAAGATTTATTAAATTCATTTCAAAAAAAGTACTGTCAAGTTTCTGTTTTGCCAGGGATTGTGGCTGTTAAAGATTGTTTTAGGATAAATTATGGTCAGGGTGATTCTGGGGAGATTGATGATGAGCTTCAAGAAATGCGAGATTGGCAAGATCAAACTGTGCTGCGAGAACTAGTTGAATATTCTGCTCCAAGAACATTTGGTGATTTACAAAAAAATGAAGTGTGTGCGTATGCAATTAAAGGTGCGCCCTTTTTAGAAAAATACGTGCCAATTTACGATTCTAAACAAGATGAACCTGGAACTGATTTGAAACAAAGAATAAAAATTAAAAGATTTGATGCGGATGCTAAAGTTTTAGCCTGTCTTTGTTTATATCCTATTAGGAACACATCGTTTCATGAGTTAAAACAGGCATTCAAATATTTGTCTGCGGGTGAAACTATTCAAGGATTTACAAAATCACAAGTTTTGAATTTAGAACAAACAATTCAAACAAGTTATCCTGAATTTATTTCTGAACAAGATAGTTTTTTTATTTTTGCAGGAAAGCCAAAAAATGCTAGTGCGCGAGCTAGATTGAGTAAGATTTGGCTCAAACAAATTTTAAAAAAAGGTGGTGGTGCATTAACTCAAATGTCTTTTGAAGAAACGCAACTTATGGAACAATTGTTTCCAAAAAAATGTCTGGCGGGGGACAAACACTCAATAGAAAAAAATAGTTATATGTGGGGCAGGGATATTTATGTTGTGGAATCAACAGATTTTCTTTCAAAGAAAGTTAAAGCATATGGACAGTTTAAACGTGATAAAAATCCGTTTAAAAAAATTATTAGCTGGTATTCTCAACTTAAATTTAAACATTATAAAAAATTAAATTTTAAAAAATATTATCGTGCGGGCTTAGTTGATACTGTGGGAAGTTTTACTTATTCTTTAGGGGTTGGAATTGGGATTGATATTGTTGCAGGTTTAGCAGTTCCAGGAATTGTGGCATCAAGAACATCTGCATCGATAATAAATATTTTAACTGGGGGAGTTTATGGTCTGTGGCGAGATTTTGTGTTTAAAAAAACTAAAACAAAAAAAGAAAGTCCATTAATAAAAAAAACAATAACTGATTTTATTTCATTTAACACATTTCAACTTCCAGTTTATTCTATTGCGTTAACAATTGGTACTGCGATTGATTATTTGACTGGTGTGAAGGATTCAAGTTTTAATTTGGAACATATTGTTGAGGGGATGAAAACTTTGGCTATTCTTTCGCCTATAATTGGGCCAACGATGGGATTATACTTGAATTTATTTAGGAAGTTATTTGGTGTTTCAACTCCTGAAGAAAAAGTAATTTAAAATACTTAACAATCTTGTGCAATATCTAGAATATCATTAAAAGTTTTTGCACGATCGACACGGTCCATTAAATATCTTTTTTTACCAAAACCTTTTAAAAACCAACTAGCATGATCTTTAACTTCGCTAAGTCTAATTTTAGTTTCATATTTTTTGTATTTATCTAAAAAGTCTAAAAATAAATCTTTTTTTTGTTTAAATGATGGTTCGGAAACATTTTGTCCTTTGTGCATTAATTCAACACAACGACGAAAAAGAAAGGGATTCCCTTTAGCTTCTCGTCCAATCATTACTGCATCGCAATATTCTCGTTCAAGATAATATTTAACATGTCCTGGTTTGCAAATATCTCCATTTCCAATAACAAAAAATTCTTCGCTTGAATCAGAAGAATCACAACCAACTTCTTTTTTAACAGTTTTAATTGGATCCCAATTTGCACTGCCAGAATACACCTCTCGACGAGTTTTTCCGTGAATTGCAACTCCGCAAACACCAAAATCTTTCAAAATTTTGCTTACGTCAACACAATTAATTGCATGTTTATCCCAGCCCAATCTTATTTTTGCACTAATTGGTTTGTTAGTATTATCCATAACTGAGTTAATCATTTTACCTATTTGTTCAGGATGTTTCAAAAAAAATGCACCCATTTTGCGAGATAAAAATTCAGGCATGGGACAACTAAAATTTAAATCAATTGCAGAAATTTCTGGGAGGGAATCTAAAAATTTAACTGTTTCTACAACATTTTCTCCTCCAGAGCCGATTATTTGGGCGGAAATAGGTTGTTCATTTTTTAATATGTTTAATTTTTTTTTCTTATCAGAATTAGATAATTTGACAAATTCTTCACAATCAATCATTCCAGTATAAACTAGTCCTGCGCCGTATTCTGCACACATTAATCTAAAGCTGCTACAATTAACTCCTAGCATTGGCGCGAGAACTACGGGACTTGTGATGTTATGTTTACCAAGTTTAAAATAAATTTTTTTATCCATTTACTTACAAAAATAGTCCTACATATAAAAAGTTTAGTAAAATAAACAAAACTAGTATGTAATGAACTTCCAAAAAAATAATAGAACTAAATTCTAACTTTATCTAGATTTAGCGCGCTTTCTCTTCTCTTTCTTCATTCTTTTACGTTGCCATTTCCAACGCATTTGACCTTTTTTCTTCCAACGTCTTGAGCTTCTTTTCATTCTAATTCCTTCACCCACAAATGTGAGATAATTAACCTCCAATATAGGTTTATGATTGAGTAATCTGTAATTTTAAATTACATAATTTGATGATGAGTGCCCCGTCCGGGATTCGAACCCGAGTCCCAGCCTCGAAAGGGCTGGATGATTGGCCGGACTACACCAACGGGGCGTATTATAACAAAATAATCTTTTGATATTTTGCTTTTTTGCTAAAAAATTTGGACTCATTTATAACGTTTACGTATTGGTAGCAAATTAATGCTTAATCAACAGGTTTGTTATTAATGTCGAATTAAATGTGATTATTAAAAAAAATGAGCCTGCGGGGAATTTCCACAGAAATCTGAGATCTGTATGGTATTAATAACACAGATATATTTCGAGTTCTGTTTTTGAACCCCGGACCACTGGCTGTCTTAAGAGTGTATGAAGCACCGCCATATAAGACCAGCGCTCCAACCAGGCTAAGCTACAGGCTCTTTTAATTATTATTTGTGTTTGAAAAGTTTGAAAAATGCAGCAGCCGGGACATTCGATAAATATCAAATATTTTTTTGATAATATATTCTCGAACCCGAATCACCACCGTTCTATCCCTTTATTATGATTTGGCTTACACCATTTTGATATCACAATTTAAAGGTTGGCAGGGTGATATCCTACCATTAGACTACTGCTGCATATAACTTCACACAAATTTGGAAGTTCTTTAAAAAGCTTTCTAAAATGAACAGCAGAACTAATTTAGAGCGTTATTTTTGATGGGTTAAATCTGTGTAATTTAACATTAATTAGAGTTAAATATTTGATGATTTTTTAAGTTGGCAGGGTGAGAATGTCAGGATGTTAATAATAAAACCCAATTTTGAACATAATTTTTACTCTTAATTTTTAAGTGACCCAAAGATTTATAAACAGAATAAATTTCCAGGAAAACACACAAAAATTAACAATCACCGCCAAATTTTCTCACAGTGAGAAAATAAAATTAAATGAATGCTTGATTTTAAAAATTAAGCACGAAGGAGAAAGTTTGGAATATAAACAAGCCAAATAACCTTGTGATAAGGAAAAAACCTTGTTTGATTTCTTTAAGTTTTAATTTAATTGCGATACGACCATTAAAGGATATTTTTCAATAATAGCAATTCCCGTTGATCCTGCGGGAGGCTGCTGCTATTAGAGTTCGACTAAGCCATGCAAGTCAGAGGGTTCTTCGGAACACAGGCGAACTGCTCAGTAACACGTTGATAATCTGCCCTTAGGTCAGGGATACCCTTGGGAAACTGAGGCTAAAACCTGATAGGATAATTGTTCTGGAAAGAATTTTATTCTAAAGGCAACGCCTAAGGATGAGTCAGCGGCTGATTAGGTTGTTGGTGTGGTAACGGCCCACCAAGCTTATGATCAGTAGGGGCCTTGAGAGAGGGAGCCCCGAGAAGGGAACTGAGATACTTTCCCTAGCCCTACGGGGTGCAGCAGGCGCGAAACCTTTACAATGCACGAAAGTGTGATAGGGGAACTCTAAGTGCCCAGCTCTGCTGGGCTTTTGTTAAGAGTAAATATCTTGGCGAATAAGTGGTGGGTAAGACGGGTGCCAGCCGCCGCGGTAACACCCGCGCCACGAGTGGGAGCCACTATTATTGGGCCTAAAGCGTCCGTAGCCTGCTCAGCAAATCTTCTGTGAAATTGTTAAGCTCAACTTAACAGCGTGCAGAAGACACTACTGAGCTTGGGACCGGGAGGAGTCAGAGGTATTCCGAGGGGAGCGGTAAAATGCGATAATCCTTGGAGGACCACCTATGGCGAAGGCATCTGACCATAACGGATCCGACGGTGAGGGACGAAAGCTAGGGGAGCGATCCGGATTAGATACCCGAGTAGTCCTAGCAGTAAACTCTGCGAGTTAGGTGTTGCACAATCTTCGAGGTTGTGCAGTATCGTAGCGAAGGCGTTAAACTCGCCGCCTGGGAAGTACGGTCGCAAGGCTGAAACTTAAAGGAATTGGCGGGGAAGCACTACAAGGGGTGCGGCGTGCGGTTTAATCTAACTCAACACAGAGAATCTCACCAGGAGCGACGGCAGAATGAAAGTCAGATTGAAGGTTTTACTTGACAAGCCGAGAGGTGGTGCATGGCCGCCGTCAGCTCGTGCCGTAAGGTGTCCAGCTAAGTCTGGTAACGAGCGAGACCTATATTTACAATTGCTAACTGGTCCTTTTGGATGACTGAGCACATTGTAGAGACTGCCTTCGAAAGGAGGAGGAAGGTGTAGGCCACGGTAGGTCTGTATGCCCCGAATCTCCTGGGCTACACGCGCGCAACAATGGTACGGACAATGGGTCCACAACTCCGAAAGGAGAAGTTAATCCTCGAAACCGTATCCAAGTCCAGATTGAGGATTGTAACTCATCCTCATGACGATGGAATCCCTAGTAATCGGGTGTCATCAGCGCCCGGTGAATACGTCCCTGCTTCTTGCACACACTGCCCGTCAAACCACTCGAGCAGGGTCTAGATGAGGTACATTCAGATTGATTGTGACGAATCTAGGCTCAGTGAGAAGGGTTAAGTCGTCACAAGGTATCCGTAGGGGAACCTGCGGATGGATCACCTCCTTTTTTTATTTTTTATTTCCAAACTTTCTCTTTTTTTATTATCCTTAATTCATATGGGCCTGTAGCTCAGTCTGGTAGAGCATCGCCCTTGCAAAGAATGGGCATACCCATATCTCAAGTTAGGCGGGGGCCGTGGGTTCAAATCCCGCCGGGTCCAGTTCATATTTATTAATTTTTAATAATAGTTATTTGCAAATGAATTTTTCAAATAACTGGTGAGACATGACGTTTCATTATATCATGTTTATGATGCCATGCAAAGGAAAGACATCTATTAAATTACACGCTATTAGGTGGATGACTAGGCTCGAATCGCCGATGAAGGGCGTGACAAGCTACGAAATCTTCCGGGTAGTAGCAAGTATGCATTGATCCGGAAGTTCCTGAATGAGACTTCTCATTAAATCCGAAAGGATAGGGAACGCAGGGAATTGAAACATCTTAGTACCTGCAGGAAAAGAAATCAACTGAGATGCTGTTAGTAAAGGCGATTGAAACCAGCATAGGGCAAACTGAATCTGGAGTAGTAATACTTTAGAAATGTGGTGTTGTAAGACTTCTTTTTATTCAAAATAATGAACTTCAAGTTTTCTGGAAAGTTATACCATAGAGGGTGATAGTCCCGTAGAGATAAATTATTTTGAAGTAGAAGTATCTTGAGTATTGTCTATTGGATATTAGGCAAGAATTTGGGAGGCATCAACTTCCAACCCTAAATACGTTTCGAGTCCGATAGCGTACAGTACTGTGAAGGAATGTTGAAAAGAACCCTTGACAGGGAGTTAAAAGACTCTGAAACCTAATAGCAACGGTGTGATAGGGCATTACGGTGTTCTATCGTGCGTTTCGAATAACGTGCCAGGGAGTGTATTTAAGTGGCGAGGATAACTTAAAAAGGAATCCGAAGGGAAACCAAGAAACTCGCAGGTAACAAGGAGTTGGGTGTGAAAGCGCCTTGAGTCACTTGAATACGACCCGAAGCCAGGTGATCTAGCCCTGAGTAAGGTGAAGCGGAGGTAATACTTCGTGGAGGCCTGAAGAGGTTCTACGGACAAGTGTTCTTCTAACTTGGGGCTAGGGGTGAAAAGCCAATCGAACCTGGTGATAGCTGGTTCCTACTGAAGTTGGCCGTAGTCAAGTCTTAAAGGAGATGACTAAGATGGTAGAGATACGGATTGGAGATTTAGGGGGAGAAATTCCTCGGTTTCTTGTCCAACTCCGAATATCTTAGTATTGTAGATTTTAGGAAACGGCGGCTCGGCGTAAGGGTGAGTCGCGAGAGGGGAACAACCCAGACTAAAGTTAAGGTCCCAAAATACTAACTAAGTGTGAACGGGTGAAAGGTGTCTATATTCAAAGACAGCGAGGAGGTTGGCTTAGAAGCAGCCACCCTATAATAAGTGCGTAACAGCTTACTTGTCAAGAATATAGGCCCTGAAGATGGACGGGACTAAGTTAGTTACCGATACTTTAGATATCCGAAAGGATTATGGTAAGTAGGCGTTCTGTACGGGCAAAAGCGTGATTGTAAGATTGCGTGAACCATACAGAAATGAGAATCCTGGTGAGAGTAAGACCAAAGTAGTGTGAGATTCACTACCACCGAAAGGGCAAGGGTTCCTTGACAATGTAGTTCAGTCAAGGGTAAGTTAATCCTAACCATATTCATAATTGATTTGTGGGAAAGGGAAAAAGGTTAAGATTCCTTTACTATTCAAGTACGTGCGGCGACGCAAGTTTGTTTTCTGACATTTCGGAATAGACCAACATAATTTGTCTGTTGTGTTAACTAATGTAAGTCAAAGGAGAATTGTAATAATGAGAATTTGATTAAACTTAGGAATAGCAGGTTTTTGATCTGTTTGGTTGATTTCTGGAATCCGTGAAAAAGAAATCAAAAAGAATCTTGAATATCTATACCCAGAACCGGCACAGGTGCCCCTAGGTGAGAAGCCTAAGGTGTAAGGGTGTAATGTAATTGAGGGAATTCGGCAAATTAGCCCCGTATCTTCGGTATAAGGGGTCCCTATGTTTGTAATCGTATGGTTGCGATCATAGGGCGCAGTGACAAAGAGGGTCCGACTGTTTAACAAAAACATAACTTCCTGCTAGTCCGCAAGGATGCGTACAGGAGGTGACGTCTGCCCAGTGCCTGTACTTGAAACTCCTTTCCAAGGGAGCTAAGAGCAGGTAAACGGCGGGGGTAACTATAACTCTCTTAAGGTAGCGAAATGCCTTGCCGTTTGAATGACGGCCTGCATGAATGGCGTAACGAGATCCTCACTGTCCCCAATTACAAGCCCCTGAACACTCTTTTCTGGTGCAAAGGCCAGAGATTTCCAGTGGGAAGCGAAGACCCCGTGAAACTTTACTGTAGCTTGTTGCTGCGGCGTGAGTTTTGTTGTATAGTGTAAGTGGGAGTTGTCATGTTACGATCGCCAGATCGTGAATAGACGCCAATGTAACACCACTCTTCAAAATTTACGTTGCTAACTCCGAAATGGAGGACACCAGTAAGTGGACAGTTTGGCTGGGGTGGCACACCGTCGAAAAGGTATCGATGGTGCCCAATGGTTGGCTCAGGTGGGTCAGAAATCCATCTTAGAGTGCAAGAGCAAAAGCCAGCCTGATTGGATTTTGCACATAAAGAAATCCAAAAACGAAAGTTTGGTCTAGCGAACTTCCAAATTCTCCTTGATGGGGGTTGGAAATGACTGAAAAGTTACTCCGGGGATAACAGAGTTGTCGCGCCCGAGAGCTCATTCTTTGAATTGAAATTATATTTCTATTCATTGCGAGTATATCGACGGCGCGGCTTGCTACATCGATGTCGGCTCTTCCTATCCTGGTTGTGCAGAAGCAGCCAAGGGTGAGGGTGTTCACCTATTAAAAGGGATCGTGAGCTGGGTTCAGAACGCTGTGAGGCAGTTTGTTTGATATCTACTGGAAATGTTTAATATCTGAGTGGAAGGATCTTCTAGTACGAGAGGAACGAAGGTTCGAGGCCTCTGGTCGATCGGTTATCTGATAAGGTATTGCCGAGCAGCTACGCCTTAAGAAATAAACGCTGAAAGCATCTAAGCGTGAAGTTTGCCGCGAAAAGAGATATTGAGAACGCGAATAAAAGATTCGTTTGATGGGACTGGTGTGTAAGTTTCGAGCTTCGGCGAGTTATTTAGCATGCAGTTACCAATAGTTCTGTTTTTTGTCTTTCCTTTGTATGGTTTTCTTTTTTTTTTTTCTTTTTTTCCGATTTATTTGTTATTTTTTCTGGATTTTTCCATTAAAAGTTTATTAATGAGTTTTAACTATCTAGGTTTATGGCTCGGGAATTTAAGAAATTAAAAGTATTCAATGAATCATATGAGTTAGTTTTAGAAATCTATAAGCTAATGAATAAACTTCCTTCTTGCGAAGAGCGAAATATTATTGATCAAGCTAGGCGTGCCTCCACATCAATTGTGTTAAATATTGCAGAAGGTGCGAATAGTAATTCAACTAAAGTTTTTTTTAATCATTTGGGGTATTCTTATGCTTCTGCAAAAGAGCTTGAAGTTCTAGTTAAATTGTGTGTTGATCTTGATTATGCTTCAGCAGTTGAAGTTTCATATATATTGGGTAAGTTAGATACTATTATGGGTATGTTATATAATCTGAAACAGCGGGTTGAACAAGAGATTATGTTCGATAAAAAAACTGCTATTTTTAATGTGAAAAAGAAAAATATTATGTTTGCTAATTAATTTTGGCGAGAATATTATTTTAGTTATATGTTTTTTATTTTTATTTTTTAGTTTTGATTAGGTGATTGCATGGGTTTAGTTAAGAAAGTAGCGTTAGCTCTTTTTATTGGGGGGGCAAGTTGTGGATATTTTTTGGGTTATTACATTAATACTGATAGGCAATATAAGATTAAACGGGAGTATTCTGTTGCATATCTTATTGACAAAAAGCATAATTCGCAAGTTGAAATTGATTCTTTTTTGTTTTTAAATTCTGAACCTAGTTCAGGTAATGAATTGGGTGATAAACTTTTTCGCAGAGGGTTAAATAAGATTAAACATGAAGTCGGAGATTCAATTGATTCTTTGTTAAAGTTTGAAGAATAGTTTTTAGAGTTTTTGTTATTGCAGTTTTTTTGAGGTGGTTGTTATTTCAAAGTATGATTCAAGTTCAGAGTTAAAAAAACTTTTAAAATCTTGTAGGTCTGGAGCGAATTGTAGTTCCAGTTACTCCTCAAAGTCAGATGATTACGGTAAAATACAAAAAAGGACTGGTTGTTCTGATTTTTTTGATTTAGCTTCAAATGCAGGGCATTATTCTGTTCTTAGCCTGCCTGAGCAGGAGGTTTGCAAAGATAAGTCATTAGTTCCATTTGCTAGAGTTAATCTTGATTCAGAGTTTATTTATGAACCTGGTTGCACGTTTAGATCTGGAGGAAATACTTTTTTTTTAAATCAAGCAGGTGCGGAATCATCTCTGGAGGGAATTTTAAATTATGTTGCATATTCTCCATTTCCGACTGAGCCTTATTTTTCATTTAGGGATATTGGTGTTGCCACGGAAGAAGTAACATTTACTCAAAAATTAGTTAAAAATAAAATTAGGCGAGAGACTTCTTCTAATTTTAAAAAAAGCACGTGGTATAAGTTTATTGATTTTCTGGATAGTGTTGCTAAAGTCGATTCATTTAATTTACATTTGTTGTTTCAAAAGCAGGTTAATAATTTTGTTGCATTAAATTTTATTTTAGCTAATATTTTATTTCAGTTTAATGCTGAGTTTAATAATTTAGAACGTTATCGTAAAGTTTTGAATTCTGATATTTCAAGTTTTTCTAGTTGTAAAGATGAGAATAAGTCTGATTTAATGAAAAAATTGTTTGTTTATTCTGGTTTGAGTAAAAAATTAAAGCAACATTCAAGTGTTAATAGTGGTAGCTCCGATGTTTTATGTATTGAAGATGCACTTATAGAATCTCAGGATGAATTACGTCGGGATTTTTTGAATTTTTCTTCCAGTAATAATTCATTTGATGGGAAAATCATAGAAAAAGATTTTATTTTAAAATATAAATCACTTATGTGGAAAACTATTTCAGTTGTTCAGGAATTATTATATTTGGGTGTTGATCTTGAGAATTCGGTTAGGCGAAGTAAGTCCATGTATTCTTTAATTGTTGTATCTCCAGATTATTTGGGGGGTTTTCAAGCACTTTCTGAAAATGTTTTTGCTACTGAGACTGCAATCAATAATTTGACTCAGTCATTTACTCAAAAGTTAAAGAATCTTAAATTGTTTGGTTTGGATCGTAAGGTGACTAATTTTTTTTTGAATAATGGTGATTCAAATACTGCTCATGTTTTGCATACTTTATCATCTAGAGATCAATTTGATGATGTTCGTGCAAATCGTGTTGTTTCTAAGTTTGATTTTGATTCTGAATTGGCAGAGTTTGAATCTAAATTGAGTGGATAATGTGATTTGTTAATATTTTTTTGTGAGGTGAAATTATGTCTAATGAATTTGTGGGTATTTTGACTACTAAGTCAATGTTAGAAACTAGTGTTGGTGAAGATAAACAGGCAATTACAAGAATTATTCCTGCGTCGCATGTGGCTATGTTAAAAGAGTCCAATTTTATGAAGTTTGTGCGGTATGTGGTTGATGATTCAGATTATGTTTTCGACGCTGACGAAGTTGATGTGCGTAATGAAATTTTGGGGTATTTGAATGAATTGGATTCAAAAAATAAGGGTAAATTGAGAGTGTGGGCTTATGATGGGGAGTCTGAAATTTCTAATATTTCTGATTCTCAATCTAATGTTCTGAGTTTGGATGATTCAGTTTTACCATATATTCGAACTAGGGAAGTTGAAGGTACTGCTTTTGATTGTTTAGATATTGTTGTTAAATATTGGTCCAAGGTAGGAGTTTAATTTTGAAAAACCGTATTTTTAATTGAGGTAGTAATGTGGTCGAAAAATATTTGTCTTATTTGTTTGATGAAAAAAATGGACTTTTTAGTTTTTTAGAGTCTTTTTTTTCTGATTTTTATGGTTATTTTTTTAATGGTAAGTTAATAAATTTTTCAAGAATTAATTTTTCTAATAATAAATTAAATGATTTAGGATATTCGAATATTTTTGCCATTGAGCTGGAGAGTAGAGGTGAAGACGCGAGCGGAGGTGAAGAAGAGAGTGAATTTATTTGTTTGGATGATTATGTTTTAAATTTTTTTCCCAAAGATTTTTTTAAATTAGTAAATATTGCTCTGTGCGATGTAAAACAAATTAATTTTTCTGAGTCTTTTGATTCAACTTGCATTTTGGGTGGCAATTATTTTTTATCTAAGTTTGTTTTGGAAAAAATTGTGCCTTTTGTTGATTTTAGTTTTAGAGCTCCACAAACTTTTAGTTTGGGGGGTAATTCTTATTTTTCTGAGTCTTTTAAATCACCTCAATTTTCTTTTAATGATGATCTGAGTTACGTTTCAGATGAATCAAAGTTAACAAATAAAAATTTACTGGAGACTGAAGATAATATTTCTCAGTTGGTGGTGGAAGAATTTAGAAAAACTAATTGTTTTTTATTTGATTTTCAGTTATTCTGTGTTGGGGGAGCATTTTATGAGGTTATTTTCGAACAAAAAGCTAATAATTGTTTAGTTAAAAAACCAAGTTTTAATTCTGAAACTGCGCCAGATTCAAATTGGAAGATTAACAAGTTGTTAAGTAAATTAACTGTTGCAAAGTCCAACTCAGGAGGTATTAGTTGTCAAAAGTCAGTTTATGATGTTTTTGGATCTGAAGGGATTAAATTAAATTTCAACGGATATAATTTTATTCAGTCTAATTTTATTCAGTCTAAGTTTATTTGTTCTAATTTATCATCAAGAGATCTGGCTAAGAAATATATTGGGAATTTATATTTTCGAATTAGAGATGTTGTTAGATTGGGCGTCGTGATAAATTTGATAAAACAACGCAAGGAGGATCACATTTTTAAATTAATTGACAAAAATTTTTTTTACGAGTCATCAAAAAATATTGGATTTGAAATTGTGGGTGGTGATTTTTATGTATTCACATTAGTTGATTCTTTTTGTTTATATGAAAAGAAGAAAAAGAATTTTTTTCAATTTCCTGAAGTGAAGATTGGGATTAAACTTTATTTGGATAATTTGATTGGGGGTGAGCTAGATTTGTCTTCGAATAAAACAAATTTGGATTTTATTAAATTTGATGATGCGTGTGTGATGATAAATTATGCGCATCCCTCTATTAAAAACTTGGGAAAAAAATTTGAAACTATTTGTGTTTCGGGAGTTCCTCGTCATCAGTTGGAGTTAATTCAAGATTTTAGTTCTAGAATTAAAATTTATTTGAGTAGAATCAGATCTCATTTTGTTGAAGGATATGACAGTGGGGGAAGTGCTTGGCATAATTTATATTCTCCTAATTTGGATGAAAAACTTGCGTGTTTACAAGTTGCACCAGATAAAGTCGAGTTTGAAAATATTACTAACAAAGAGCATTTGTCTGCGGGAGAGATAGGTTATTTGAAACAGTTATTAGTTGATTCTAAAACTAAGAGAGGGGAAGTTTAGGATGTCATCAAATCAAAAATTAATAAATTTGGTTGAAAAAATTAATGGAGCTTCTTCAATTAACCATTGTGCTGATGAATCTTTAAGAAGTCGGTTTGATCAAGAGACTATTAATTCTAAGCATGTTGCAATTGTAGGATCAGGAACCATTTCTAATTTTGTTATTTCTTATTTGTGTGGTTTAGGAATTGGCAAATTATCTTTATTCGAACCAGAAATTAATGTGGTTGAGGGGAGTTCCGCTCAGGGGGCTAATAGATTTCAAACTATGTCTTCGGAATTCCTGTTAAACTTAGGCAGGTATTTGAATGATGAGTTGAGGCGTAAAAAAATAAAAAATTATTTTAGTTGCAAGTCTCAAAAACTTGAAGTAGATAAAAAATTTGAAGATAAAGTCAAGGTTAAATTTGATGTTAAATCAGGTATCAAATCGGAAGTTAAAACAAAGTTGGATTTATTAAATTTAATGATTAAAAAAATTAATCCGAAAATTACAGTAACTACATTTGAACAGGGAATTTCTTTTCCTTTTTTAGATTTGTTAAGTCCTGATGTATTAATTGATGTTACAAATGATCCTTGCTCTAAATATTCTTGTATGTCTGCTTGTGAAACTTATTTTCAAAAATTTGGTGTAAGAATTCCTTTAATTTCAGCGTCGAGTTCCACGTTTAAATCTGTGATTGGTAAATTTGCGGAAGGGGTAAATCTGAGTGGGGGTGCATCTGAAATGACTGCTGAATTTAATACTCAATTCAATCTGGAAAATATTTTATTTGAAGAATTCGAATCTTGTTTTCAAGGAGATTTCACCAGTGGTTTAATTGGTACATTAGTTGTTGATGAAATTCGTAAAGAGATTTGTTTGTTGGAGGCAGATAAAAAATTATGTGCTCCTATTATTTTTGATTTTATGTCTGGAGGATTTATGCATTCATTTTTCCAATATGATCAAATGTTGAGTGCTAGATCAAAGAATGCAAAAATTAATTTTAAGTTAGAAGAAAAATTTAATAAAAAAGTCAAGTCAAATCCATATAAAAAAAAGTCCAAATTTTTCAATAAAAAAGTTAATTTAGATTTATTCAAATTTTACCAAAATCCTGACAAATTTATTCGTTCTTTTTTATCATCTAAAAATATTTTGGTCGTTGGTTTAGGGGGTATTGGGACATATGTTGCATTAAATTCTGTTTTGGCAGGTTTTGGAAAAAACCAAGGGGTAATTGATCTTTGTGATGGGGATATTATTGAGCAGCATAATCTTAATCGTCAAATTTTTTATTTTGGTAAAATTGGATCAAATAAATCACTAGTTTTATCTGAGCGACTCAAACAATTAAGTTCAACTAATTCAATGGGTATTTGGTGCGCAGAAGAGGAGGTATTTGGGCGAGCAGATTATATTCGTGCACATCCTGTTTTTGTTGATGAGGCTTTTTTAGAAACTCAATTAATTGCTGGGCAATATGATTTAATTTTTTCTTGTGTTGATAATTGGAGTTCGCGCAAATTAATGTCTGATTATGCTGTGGAAATGAAAGTTCCTTTAATTAATGGTTCTGTTGGAACTTATTTTTGTGAAGCTGATTTTTTTATTCCTGGTAAATCTTTATGTTTAGATTGTTGTAATGATTATGTTGATTTAGTTAGTTCTGAAGTAGTTAGTTCTGAAGTAAATAGTTTGGCAGGAGGGGAAGAAGTTGCATCTTGCGCAGATCTTGTTGCAAATGTGGTGATGCCAAATGCGTTTGTCGGATCGTTTATGGTTGGTTTGGGAATTAAGATTTTATTAAGTGATTATTTTCCTGAGTCAATTTTTACAGCTCAAATTGGGTCTGTATTGGGTAATAAGTTTGAGTATAATTGTCAAAAAAGTGATGATCATAAATTTTCTTTAGTTGCAGATGATATTCTTTGCTCGAGATATTGTGAGTGTGAGTGTCATAAATTAATTGTTTGAGGTAAAAAATGAGATTAGATGATTTGATTAGCGAGAGCTCTATTTTAAAATCCAAAATTGATGAATTAGTTTGTCCAGTTAAAATTTCTCGACGTGCATTTGAAAAAGTTTGTTTGTATTCTAAATTGGCCTCAGAAATTGTTAATTCACCTATTGAAATTGCAGGTGTTTTAACTGCGCAGAGAGATAGTGTTAATTTGGTTGCAAGTGATGCTTTTTTATTTCCTGAGCAGACAGTTTCAAGTTTTGATGGTCAATTTAGTGAAACATCCATTGCTCAAGCATATAACCTTGCCAGGTTAAATAATCATAAAATTTTAGGTATGTGGCATAGTCATGGGGGACATCCTGCATTTCATTCTGAACATGATGATGAACAATTAGATGTACTTTATTACCATAACCAAAATGTTTTAAAAAATAGTTTATTAGTTGGAGTTGAGGACGTTTGTTGCTTAACTGATTTAAATAATTCATTTGATGAGTTTAACAATTCAAATTCTAACTTATTTTTTAATGCATCCGAGTTGTCTGATAAAAATTTAACTAGTCAACATAACTCAACCCAGATTATTTTATTTAATGCGTCAAAGCTAAATTCTCAATCAAGTTGGTCATCAGATTATTTTATTGAGCTGGGGTTTAAATCTGGAACTAATAGGCAAAATAAACTTACTAAAAAATTTCAAAAATTATTCTTAGAATTATTTGTCGAATCTAATGTAAAAAAATTTCAACATATTCCATTTGCAGTTAGTTTGGTTGTTAATGAAAATACTTATGCTAAAACATTTTTAAGTGGATTTAATCCTTGCATTGGATCTGATTATTATTGTGAATTGAGGGTGCAGCAAGATTTTAAGAATTTATTTCCACGTTCGATTAAAAATGTTACTTTAGAATTGGTGGATTATGATGTATCAGGTCCAATCAACTCAAAAAATGCAAATGAATTTCCTTGCGCAGATAATTATTTTTCTAATTATGATTTAAATTTAATTTTGGATGAAATTTGTTCTAACGTTGTTTATGGGGGAAAAATTTTAGGAAATTATTTGCGACCGGGATTTTTGCAAGAGCAAAGATCTAATTCTATTATTTGTAGAGGTGATTAGTTTGAGTTTTAAAGATAAAAATGCTGCCAAGAATAACAAAAAAAATAAATCTAGTTTATCGGGTGTTGATCTTAAATTAAAGATTAAAAAAGAGAGGGGATTATTATGTGGGGGGAATTTATGTTCTATTTTAGATACTTCTTCGCAGGAGGATTACGTTGTAAAAAATGATAGTTCATTTCCTATTCAGCCAGTTTCATTAAAAACAATATCGGATATTTTAATTTCTAGTTCTGTGGATGATAGTGCGTGTGAAGTAATTGAGTCTAATAAATTAAAACTTGGCGTGGCAAGGTCATCGATTGATGTTTCAGATGAGATCCCTTCAATAAATATGTTGCTGCCGGATCGTCCTGATTTATTCCAAGATCAATTAATGGGGGTGGGTATTTCATCCTCTTCTACAAATTCAACTAATTCAAATCTGAATAAAACTAATTCTTCAAAAAGTTACAAAAGTTTTTTTACTTATTTGAGTGTGGGGATTCTTTCTTTAGTTTTATTAGGTGGTGTGTATTGGAAGTTTCAGTCGCTTGAAAAAAAATTATCTGCAGCAGAACAACAAATTGAGTCAAACTCAAGTAGAATTGGTGAAAACTATGATGTTGATTTTAAATTATTTATGTTCACTAAAGAAAAATTAGATTCATTAGAACAAAAAGTCGATGGGTTCGATTATGGGGGTGAAGGAGTTAGTCGAGAATTAAGTTATGAACCCAAATTAATTGTGCCTTTATCTAATAAATCTAAACAATCAGAACAATATAAAAAATCTAAAAAATCTAAAAAAATTAAGAAAAGTAAAAAGCGTGAACAAAGTAAAAAAATTAAAAGACCCAAAAAAGTTGGTTTGATTAAGTTTGAAAAGAAAAAAGTATTGTCTCAAGTATTTCCTTTCTGGCAAGATAATCCCTTTGTGTTAACAAAAGATATGTATTCTGAAGTTGAAAAATATGTGCAGTTTAGTGATTATCATAAGTCAAAAGCAGTGTTTGATTGGATGAAACTAAATATAGTTTATGGTGACTCTGATAGGGGAAAAGTAGGATATAGAACTGCAGAAGAAGTGTTTAATTCTGGTCAAGGTGTTTGTGGTGAGCAAGCAATTCTATACATTACGTTGTGTCGGTCATTAGGAATTAAGTCTAAATATGTTAGTGTTAAAAGTAAAATCGAAGATATGTATACTCATGCAATTGCGCAAGTAGAAATCAAGTCTGAATTGGGTATTGGCAAAAAAAAGATTTATGTTGATTTAAGCAAGAATCAATTTGATGCGTATTATGAACATATGAAGCCAAAATTTGATTTTTCTTTTGTTGATACGTTTACTCTTTGGAGGAAGGGGGCATGTTAACAAAACAATTAATTAAACAAGCATCCAAATCAAACCAAGCTAAATCAGATCAAACTAACTCAATTCAATTCCCGCACTATGGATCAAATCAAGCTAAATTGGCTAACTCTTCGGTTGACACTGCAGTAGATAAAGAATATATTTATGTGCGGTTTAATGAGTTATTTAGATCTTCTCTAGTATCAAAACCAGGTTTAACTTTAGAAGAAAATTTAGTTTCATTTTTTTTATTAAATCATTTTAGTTATTCTGAATGTAAAAACTTGTCAAACTCTGCTAGAGGATTAACTGATCTTATTTGTACAGATCATTTAATTGATTTAACGGGTAAAGGGGATGAAATTAGTCGGTTAGTAAAATATATTTTATCAAATGATCAGTTGAATGGGGAATCACAACATTCAAAACAATCGCCATATTTACTCTATTCGAATAGTTCTCATCCGCATACTAGTCTTTTTGAGTCATTGATTAGTTTAACATTTGAAAATATCACCTCTATTAAATGTAATTTAACGAATATTTCAGATCAATTAAATAGTGAAAATAAGTATGATAAATATGCAAAATACGCGCATAATCAATCTGCGTTTTTTCTTGCTGATTGGTACTTGTCTGAATTGAATGACTCTAACTTGATTTATTGGATGGATGACTGCAATTCTATTTATGATTTGAAATCATTATTATTTGTAGATAGGTTGCTTGATCAGTTAAGTTTGCAAGGCGTAGAGCTTAATTACGAATTCTCGGATAAAGACGCAGGGTATGATGTTAAGTCTTGTTCTGATCTATTAAGTTCTTTACTAGAATCTATTCAAACTAGGGTTAATTTATTTGCAAATGCAACTGATTATAAGTCTAATTACAAGTCTGATCATTCTGCAAAATCTGGAGTTGCTACTTTAGACAAAAATGGGTTAAATGATTCTTTTGGACGAAAGAAAAATAGGCCAAAAAATTTAGCATCTAAAAAAACATTAAAAAAATTAGATATTAAATCTAGAAGTGATGATCGAGGTGCGATAAACGATACTGATTTAGAAATATTTTTAACAGATTCGCCTACAGATCCATTTTTTGATATTTCTTCATTGCCTGATTCTTATTTTTACGAAACAAATCCTGACTGTTCAAAAAAGGTGATAAGTAAATTAGGCCAATCAAGATTGTTTAGAGATATTAAACAATTAAAACATAGTCCATCAAAAGCAGCATTAGTTGGAGTCACTTTATTTGGTTTAATGTTTGGAGGTTATTCAATTATTGATCATGAAATTAATGGGGCTAAAAATCCATCTCAATTAACTAACTCTGTTGCGGATGGAACTAATATTCAAAGCAAGAATGCACCTACTTCTGCATTGAATAATAATTTTTGTTATATTAGTATTCCTAACAAGTTATCTAATTCTGAAGCGGTTGGTTGGGTTGATTCTAAAACTAATCATTTGTCTAGTGCGGATATTTTTTATTGGATGTTTAGTCAGAATTACAAAAGTAATTGGAGAGTTTTATTGCCAAGTTATGTTTGGAAACCTTCAGTTAAATCAAATCCTAATTTTGTTTGTGGTCGTATGGATAATCATTCATCTAAACATTTGTATTCTAATTTTTACCAAGTAAAAAAGCGATTTGAAAAAAGAAAGACTAGTTCGAAATAAATTGTAACTTTAGTATTAGTTTAGCTTACGCTAAGAAGTATTTTTTATTTTGATCATTTTAAAAAAGAAAGAAAAAAAAGGAAAAAATTTTAGTTTTTTAAAACTAACTTAAGTTTGCAGGCTTATTGGCTTGTAACTGGTGTAACAGTAACATCTGTTAAACTTGTTCCAGTTACTTTAACTTCTGAACCTACTAACTGACCAGCTGCTTGATATTCTTCGTAGTTAGCTAGAACTCTTGTAGCTCTGGTTGTATCTTCAGCTTCCCATCCAGCAACAACAATTGCAACACTGTCGCCACTTTCGTATAGCTTAACGATAGCTTCTCCTTCACTTAGTCCACTAGCTTCTCCACATGCTGGATATGTTAGTCCCATAATTGCTGCAGTTACTTCATTAATACAACTTCCACCAACTGATACAATATTTGCACTTGTTACGTCAGGAACTTGGCTTGCTAATACAGCTGCACCAACTTCAATTTTAACAGGTACTTCGTATGTTACGTCTCCGCCAGCGCTAGTCATTGAAGATTCAACAGCTCCGCTTGTTACGAATACTTGTGCATATTGTTGTTCACTAGGCCATGAAATTTCTAACTCATCAGGTGCATTGTCTTTAGTCATGTAACTAATTAATGCTCCGTATGGCGTAAATCCTGTTCGTAAGTCATCATTTTCTTCATGGTCTTGTAATGCAGTTGCTGTTTCATCATAGTCTAATGATAATTCATCAGTTCCTGTAACGTGTGGTCCAATTTTAAAAATAATGTCTTTGTTTGTTGATTCAACCATGTCTGAGTTAACTTCTTCGACTACCACGTTTAAAAATCTGCTAGTATTTAAGTTGTCAAATGTTCCTTCTGCTACAGAGTCATTTAATCTTAACTGGTTAAATGAAAGTTTAGCTCCATATTTAGATAAAATAACTTGAGATGTCGTATCTGATTGACTCGCACTCTTTAAACTAACATTAATATCGTTTATTAAACAACCCGCTGCGCTAGATTCATTAAATGCATAACTAACTCCTCCAACTCTTAGAGTTGCATCGCAAGTAGTTTTAGCTAAACTTCGTTCAATGGTTTCTCCAGTAGCTAAGTTTTTAAACTTAAGAACTCCGTTATCAGTTCCAGTTGTTTTATCAGATCCTTTATATTGTAAGACAAATGATTCATCTCCTTGATCTGCTGCACCACCAGTTGTTAAAACAAAGTAATCGTCTTCTTGGAGAGGTTCAGTTTTATCCAAAATCAAATATTTTCTTTTTGAACTGGATGCTTTATCTCCTAGATTCATTACGTCTGCTGCGCCAGAATATGCTAATGGAATTGTTACTTCACCATCTGCAACTTCTAATTTTAGTTTATACTCGTCATCTCCTGATGCTACTAGTTTAATCATTTCTGTATCTTCTGCAGTTAGACCTTCATAAGCAATATCCCAGTTCATTAAACCTTCTGGTTCATCTAAGAATTCAGATAGTTTTCCGCCTGCAGGAATATAGTATGTGTCATCTGCGTTGTAGTCTATTGTGAATCCGTCCCATGTTGCGGCAGTAAAATCTCCGTCAAAAGTTACTAATGTTTCTTCAATTTTTTCTTCGTTGATTTCTATTGTAGTTCCGTTTTCTAAAACTAGTTTGTCAGCTCCGATGTAAAATTCTACAATGTCTCCGCCAGCAGTTTCTCCTGCTTCATTAGGTAAGATTTCTCTAATTCCCATTTGAGTTCCATCGCTTAATAATTCAATATCTCCTGGAGTCATAGCATCTGTAGTTTCTCCATTAACTTTGAATTTAACACTTGTTGAAGTATCTGATATGATTAATGCAGTTACTTCAAATTCCTTTCCGCCAAGAGTATATGTTTTTGTTTCGCCTTCTTCTAAAACATCTTGTACTGCTCCTGCCATTAAGGTAAATGTTGGTTCTCCGCTGCTTACTGCAGTATCTACGATAGTATATTCTTTGCCTAACATTGTTATTTTTTTGTTATGGAAATCTTCCATTTCATTTTCAACAACATCTGATTCTGCAGAAGATGTAAAGTCAAAAGAATATCTTGCATATGGATCGTCTGAATCATCTAATAATAAAAAATCTCCAGTTACATCATCTTCATCTACTGTGTATGATACACTTGGTGCAGTTGCAGGATAGAATGTTAATGTTTGTTCATATCCGAATGTTCCTTTGCTGTTTTTAAATGTTCCATCTTCTAATGCGTTTAGGTCTGTTTCATCTAAAACTGATTGGATTGCGGTTAAGTTTTCTCCTAATTCCCATAATTTAGAACTAGTTTTAGCTTCCCATGCATCTCCTTCTAATGCTACTGCGCTTCCAGCTGTTCCTGTTGAAACAGATTTAGTTACAGTTGCACTGTATTGAAGTTCCATTGCGATGTCTGTTACACCAATAATATCTGCAGGTGCTGCGTCATCTCCTACTACCATAAGACCGTTCCAAGCGCCGTCCATTACAAATGGCTGTGGATAATCTGCTAATGTGTAGGGTGTAGCCATAGCTCCTAATAGTGTTGCTCCCATCATGGTAATTCCCACTCCTAGAGCTACGATTTTTTTAACTGTTTTTTTAACTTTCATCAAAACACCTCCGTGTTTTGTAACGTGTTTTTAGTTATTTTTGTGGTTTGTTTGATTTTAAGAAGTGTTCACCTCTTTACTTCTTAAAAAAGAGTCATAGTTGCGCCTCTGTTAGTCTCTGCGGGCAATGTCTGTGTCGTTTTTAGTCAAGTCTAATTATCGTCGAAAAGACAGATTATCGTTTATAAGCTTTTCGCAACACCGTCTTAAGAATTAATTTGATTAGTCTCAATTTGACTTCTTTTGTAAAAATTTGCCATTTTTGGCCTGTCGTCATTGCATAATAAAAAAAACTTTTTTTGACCGTTATTTATAAATGAACATTAATTTCCGATGCTTCCTTTTAAATGCATTGCCGGTTAGCTAATATAGTATATTACTATAAGCTCGGAAATATTTATAATCTTTTTGCAAATATTTTTAGTAAAATTTGGGTATTTTGGGTGATTATGGTGAAAATTAAGGAGTGTTATGTTGGGTTTATTACTTATTGTTTAGTTGATTGTTTAGGTGATTTTTACAAATACATAACATTTAAATACCTCTACCTTTTTTTCCAAATTTAAATTAACCGATTTTAATTATATTTTGAGGTGCTTAAATTATGGATAATACATCAAGACCGTTAGACGCTCTTAATGCAGCTCGTGGAAAACGAGTTGTTCTTGAATTAAAGAATGGTAAACAGTTCATTGGACTTTTAAAAGCTTTTGATATTCATATCAATGTTGTGCTTGATGAAGGCGAAGAACACGTAGATGGAGCACTTAAGCGTAAATTAGGCACTACATTTATTAGAGGAGATACGATTATATTTATCTCTCCTGCATAAAATTTATCATAAATTTTTTATTTTCATTATCAATTTGTTATTAAATTAATTTTCAGGTGAATTATTATGAGTAAAGGAACTCCTAGCATGGGTAAGAAGAGTGGTAAGAAAACTCACATTTATTGTCGTAGATGTGGTCAGCACACTTATCACAAGAGTAAAAAAGTTTGTTCTAGTTGTGGCTACGGCGCATCTGCAAAAACTCGATCTTACAGTTGGCAGAAAAAGTAAGATTTATTAATTTTTTTTCTAAATTTATTATGTTGGTGTACTTTTAGGTTCTAGAATGTTTGATTTTAACAGATCACTTTGTTTAAATTGTGTGTTTTTCTTTTTAAATTGTATTCAATTATTCTTATTTATTTTATTTTTTGTTCCTTCGAGTAAGTTTTTAACTCGAGTATCGTTAGGATTTAGGTCAAGTGATTTTTGAAAAAATTCTGTTGCGTCTTTAAATTTGCCTAATTGTCCAAATATGCATCCAACATTGGTGTAAACGTGAGGGTTGTTTGGATTTAATTTTGCTGCATGTTCAAAAAATTTGAGTGCTAAAATTGGTTTGTTTGTTTTAGTTAAAGCGACGGCAAGATTGTGAACTAGGTGAAAATTGTTTTTTTCTATGCTTAATGCTTTTTTATATATGGTTATTGCAGCTTCCAATTTATTTTGTTTTTCAAGAACTGTTGCGAGTTGTAAATATGATAGTAGATAGTGGGGATTTAATTCTAAACTTTGTTTAAAGAATTTTTCAGAATCGGTTGGTGAATTTCGATAATTTGCTGAGATCACGCCCATATCAAACCATACTTTAAAATCTTGTTTTCGAGTCTTTACCATCTCTTTGCATATATCAAAATAGTTTAGTTGTTTTTGTTTAACGTATTCTTCTCCACGTTCGTATTGGAAGTGATGTATTGGTATTTCTGTTAATTTTATTTTTCCTTTTTTTTCGAATATTGAATCATCAACACTTTCGTGGACTTTACTTCTAAATACTATCTCTTGTTTGTTTTTGAATAGTCTGGTAATTGGAGTTGGATAAAATCCACTAAATTTTTCCAAACTAACATATTTTTCATCATTTTGTGTCCATCCGACGAGTTTTGAATTGTTAGCATAATTTCTTTGAATTAACATCAGTCCCATTGCAGTGTTTGGTTTATTATATTTTAAAATTAATTCTTTGATTTTGTTGTGGTCTTCTTTTGCAATTATTTCATCGGCATCAAGAATTAGTATCCACTCGCTTGTTGCATAACTTGTGGAAAAATTTCTTGCAGAGCTAAAATCTTGCACCCAGGGAAAATCTAGAATTTTAAGATTTGGAAATTTATTTTTTTTAAAGTCGAGTGCGAGCTCTTTTGTTTTATCTGTGGAACCTGTATCTATAATTATTATTTCATTTACGAGTTCGAGAACTGAGTTTAAGCATTGTTCGATATAGTCTTCTTCGTTTTTCACAATTAAGCATAAACTTATTGTGGGAGTCATATTTGAATAGAATTTTTTCGTATATTTAAATTTTTTTAGTGTTGAATGCAGTACAACTATTTGTTTTAATTTATTAGTTGTAATTAAAAAAAATCGTTAAGAAAAAGTTTGAAATAATTTTAATAAACGTAATGCTTGTGTTTATTCTACTAATACTGCATTTATTGCGCCTTCTTGTCCAGGTCTAGATGTAACTCTTGCTTTTCCAAGTTCTGTATCAATAATTGTGCCTTTAGTCATGATGTTTCGTCTAGTATAATGTCGATTTGCAGGACTTTCAAGTATTGTTTTAATTGTAGTTTTAACTGTTTTGCCTGTTTTTGAGTTTGTCACACTAGCTTCTTCACACTGTAGTAAGCTTCGTTTGGTGTTGTTTCCGAGAGTTCTCTTATCTATGAACTTCTTTTCTCCTAATTTGGTTAAACTTGGAGTTGTTCCTAGCTCAAACTGTCTTTGTTTTCTGTAGCGCTTGTATACTCCGCCACTTGTTTGTTTTTTGCTTCTATGATGTGAAATTCCCATTTTTTATCCTTTTAAAACTGTTTTTAATACTTTTTTTAATTTAGTTTAACCCTTTATAAATTTTAATAATATTGTATTTATTGTGTTTTACTTAATTAAGTAATATTTATTAGTGGATTATGTTAATTTTCATGAATTTCGCTGCATTCCGAATTCTGCAGGCATATTCTAATTTAAGATATAAATATGAGGGGGTAGGGACAATCGTCAAACATCAGTTTTTAGCAAGCATGTAGTTTGCTGGATTTACTTGATGTCTAATTTCGAACCCTAGTAGGCACTAAGCCAATAGGTGTCTTCAATTCATAGAATAATGCGTGTGCTTTACCTATGTAGTCATCTATGAAGTGCCTAAGCCTATCCCGTCAAGTCAATAAACAGTTTCGTTATGGTCAAAAACCATGATTGGATACTATTTATTATTGACCGCTCCGGCACCCCCTCATTTGGAATCTAGTGTGTTTTTTAATGGACATATAAAAAGTTTTTGTTAATTGGTAGTTATGATTGCGTTTTAGTTTAGTTTTTGGGAATTAATAGTTTCATGTTTATTGTGTTGCCACAACCTTCATATGAACATTCGAACGTGGATAAATGGATGGCTTGCGTGCCTTGCCCTAAATTGGTTGCATAATGTTTTTTTGCAGCGCGTGCTTTGTCTATTGCAATTAATTTTTGTTTATCTACTTCGTCGAGAAATTGATTGAAACCAAGTAACATTTTTTTGTGGTCAAATCCTTCTCCTGAGTCACTAATTCTTATTACGTATCCTTGATTGCCTTGATATATTTGGGTTGTGATTGGTAATTTACCTCTCTCTTCTGAATTTTCGTAAGTGAGTATTAGTGCGCGAATTATGTAAAATGGAATTCGTTGTGCTGGATCATCCAAATCAACATCATCTGCTTCAAATTCGATTCCTATTTTCTTTGCAATTTTTCGAGCGTAGGGGGAAACATCTATTTTATCGATTTCTTCTGAGAATATTTGGGTGTGTGAATTTATTTCTAGGAGCATTTGCTCGAGTGTTTGATCAACAAAAGTCATAATTTTGTTTGATTTTGTACTACTTATAAGCTTTTCGCTTTTTAATTACTAGTAAGTTACAACACTTTTCGGTTAGAATTTGAAAAATTTTAAAAAATAAAAAATTTAGTGCTAATTTCGCACTTGTTTTTTAATTAGACTTTTGTCGAATTACTCTACAATTTCTACTTCGGATTCAGTAACTTCTTCTACGAGTTCAGGCATTTCAGGACATTCTACTAGTAGCGCTTCAGTAACTCCTGGTGCTTGAATGCTAATTCTATTTACTCCTTCTACATTGCTGTATGTTGGAGAATCAAATCCGATTTTAGTACATGTAGTTGTCTCAGAAGGTGTTAATTCTTCTTGTGTGCATCCTGGATTTGGATCAACAATTCCTCTAATTTTAAAATATGTGTTGTAATCTTTACTAACTCCTTTTGGACTGATGGTGAATGTTTCAGTTCCGGTGTTAGTCATGTCTAAACTTACATATAAAAGTCCGCTTGCTTCATCATACTGACATTCAACATTGCTAAGTAAGCTAGTATCGTCAGTTGTTGTTACATCAATTGCAAGTTCTTTATCTTTTAAGTCGTCTACGTCTTCAGAACTAATTTGTTCTCCTGTTTCAAATGGAGTTGGTGTTATCTCAATTTGTGGTTCAGGTACAAATTCTGTAGGTGTTGGTTCTGTAGGTTCTGGTAAGTCTTGTGTTTCGAGTGGTTGTAATGGTTCGAATTCAGGTTCTGCTGTTGCAGGGTCTGCCATCATTTTTTGTCGAATGAAGAACAAGATTAGTAATAAGATTACGAATCCAACAACCCATTTGATTGTATTTTTTGTTTTTTCATTAATTTTCTTCTTTTTAGAAGGTTCTTTTTTGTCTGTTTGAGTTTGTTTTTTGGTTTTGCTTGCCATTTTGTTTTGCCTCACCTTTATTTTTAAGCATTATTTTATTTTCATTATTTTTTTTAATAATTGTTTATTATCTGTTATCAATTTGTATTTCATATTTATACTTTTTCCCTCTAAAATTGTCCTTTTATTGGGACAGAAAACTTGTTTTTTAAATACTTTTGGTTTGCTTTTTAAGTGGGCAGTTTTGCCACATTTCCTTTTTTTGATAAAATTTTTTTGCATGTGCGACAATTAGTGCGTGATATTCTTGGTAGATTACAACTAGTTGCTTTGTGTTTTTTTGCTCTTTGTTATTTTTATCTATGCGACTTTTCTTATTGTTATTATTGTTATTATTATTATTTATTAATTCAATATTTTGTTTAATTGTAGTTTCAAATAATTTTTGCATGTGATCGTATTTCATTTCAGTGCTGGTTTCATTAATGAGGCCTAAGTTCAAACATATTCGTTTTGTATATGCGTCTACAACAAATGTTGGCTGATTGAATGCATAAAGTAACATTGAGTCTGCAGTTTCAGGTCCGATTCCTTTTACTGCTAATAGTTCGGATCTGGAGGGTATTTTATTTTGTGAACATATAATTGAATCAAAAAATTTTATGAATTCTCTTATGTATGTCATTTTTTGATTATAATATCCTGCAGGTTTGATTGTATTTTTGATTTCTTCATCAGTTAATTTTGTTATGACCTCAATATTGAGTGCATTCAATTTTTTTAAGTTTTCAAGTGCTTTTTCAACAGAAGTCCAACTAGTATTTTGTGTAAGTATTGCGCCTAAACAAATCTCAAATTTTTGTTGGTTAGTTTTTGGATAAGAATAATCTTTGAGGTGATATCCTTTATTTTTTTTATTTGTGTTTGCGATGTTATTCGCCGAAGTCTGAATGCCTAAATAAATTTTCTCGACCTCCTCTCCAAACTTAGATTCAGTCTCTTCGCTGACGTCTGAAACTGGCCACCATCCTTGAGGGCCATATTCATTAAACAACCAGTTATACATTTGAATTATTTTATTGGTTTGATTCATTTTTTTAAATTTAACTTGTTTGGTTCCACTTAATTTGTTTCTTTTTTAAACTATTTAAAATTTATTTGTCTTTATAGTATTTAGTGGTTATTTTCAATAATCTAAATTATTATAAAATTACGTTCAGTATTTAAATTCATGACAACTCCTTTCGATGTTAAGAGACAATTTTATTTTTGTATTGCGGATGATCAAATCACTCCTGATATTCGTAGGAAAGTTATTGAATTGGCGAGGTATTCACTTCAAACTCACGATTCTCTTGAATATATTGGTAGTTATGCTGATGAAATTATTTCTCGCATTCCAGTTCCTAAATTAGGTAAAACTGATGCAAGTTTAGGTGAAGTAGATCCCACTTTCGCACAGATGTCTCTTGAATTAGTTCTCGAAAGAGAAACTTGGCCGATTTTGGTGGGTGCAAAAGAGGAAGCTAAACAATATGCATTAGAACAAAAAGCAGATGGGCGATTATATGTTACTGACCATGATGCAACTTGGGTTCTTCCGAACAATTATATTTTCGAAGTGGGTTTATTCTATGCAACAATTGATGATCATATTGGTCAGCTTGGAATTCCTGCGAGTCCAGAACTGATGGCAGAGCATATGTTAAGACTTCATTTTAAATTTTGGGCAGATCGTGTTGAAGAAAAAGTTGAAACTAAAGTTGAAACTAAAGTTAGATCTAAATCTGCATATACTGGGTCATGATTGTTTTTTTTTTTTAAATATTGCATTTTAATTTTTTAAAACATAATTTTTAATTTTCTAAAACCTGACATTTTAATTTTCTAAAATACCATATTTTAGTTTTTTTAAACATAACATTTAAATATGATTTTAATCTTTTCTTTATAAATATTAAATAAGTATTAATTAACTATTAGTCAAATATTAGCTGCATTGGTTGTGTGCGGGTAGTATTCATTTTTTTGCAAAAAGAGGTATTTGAATGGATCCATTTTTTTTAGTAGTATTAGTAATTCTTGTTGTAGTTGCATTTTTGTTTATTAAGTTGGTAAAATTTTTGTTCAAGATTGTTTTTGTAGGAATTATTATCGTATCTCTTTTTTTGGTTGCAACAAATTTTGTTTCCGGTTCAGATATAGTTTTTGATGGTAATGTGAAAAGTGGTGCGAGCGTTGTTGTTGATGAGTATTCTTTTATTGTGACTATGAACAGTGCGCAAGATAGAATTTTTGTTGATGGATTAAGTATTCGTGCTAGTGTTCCTGTGACTGGTTGTTCTGAAAAAGAAATTTTTACTTTTTGTTTTACGAATGTTTCTCAAGACACAACTGAAGAGCCTTATACTACTTATGCTAATATTAATATTTCTCGTCAAGTTCCTGATTTAAAAGTTACTAGAACATTTAACAAGTCAGTTTTAATAACTGGTGAACTTGCTAAAGTTTCATTAAATATTACTAGTGAGGGTGACACTGCTTTTGATATTAATTATGTTGATGATTTTCCTGCAGAGTTTGAAATTGTTGATGTTGATGGTTATTGTAAGCAGGTTGGAAATTCAATTATTTTTACTAGAGGGTATATGAATACTGATGTTTCATTTGATTGTGAATATACAATTAGGGGATTATCTCAATTTGAGGGTGCGTTATCTGCTGAGTATTCGTTTGGTGATGGATTTAAAAAAATTCATGAAGAAAAAACAACGTCTAAAAAATTAACTGTATCTCCTTTATTTTTTGTTGAAGGGATAATGTTGAGTAAAGATGAAGAAATTTCTGAGTATCCGTTAGAAAATTCTAAGTCTGAATTGGATTTTTCAGACGACAATGAGGATTACCATCTTAATGAAGAAGTTCGTTTAGTGCTTAATGTGTCAAATTTATTCGATGAAAAAATTTCAATTAATTCATTTAAAATAGAATTTCCAGATTCATTAAAATATTTGGGAACCGGTCAAATTAGGTACCGCTGGGCGAATGAATCGAACGCATCAAATTCTTTGGTGGATGTAGAATCTAGTGGAAAAATTGATGAGATTAAATCTAATTATGTTGAGTATTCAAATCATGATTGGTCTGCTAATTATTCTAAAATGTTTGTGTTGCGTTTCAAAACGTCTCAGAGCGGAAGAATTAATTTTAAAATTACTGCAGATTACACAACTGAAGAAGATGATTTAAATTTTGTGTCAACTTATTGGGAGAGGTTTACTGTAAAAGATGCAGGTATTAAACTCAGAGTTTATTTGCAAGATAAAGATGCGATGCATCAGCCACGTCGAGAGATTGAAGATGGTGAAATCGGCCAATTAGAATCATTAAATGTTGAATTGTTAAGAATTTTTGTTGAAAATTTAAATCCTTATGTGTTTATTGAAGATATTGTGGTAACACCTGTAACTAGTATGATTGATTTAGAATCACTTGATATTGAAAAAATTTCAAAAGGTGGTTCGGAATATACTCATCAAGTAGATATGATTGTTCCTAAAGTTTTAGCAGATAAAACTTATGCATTTAATGTTACTGTTGATTACAAAAATGAGTATGGTGAGTCTTATTCAAACTCAACTGAAGTTGATTTTAAAGTTAACAAGTTTGAGGATTTAAAAATTACTCATGAAAGCTCTGAAGGATTAACTGTTGATGAAGGTCAAGAAATTATTTGGTCGACTACTGTTGAAAATCCTAGATTGGTTAAAATTCCTAAATTAGAAGTTAATGATTTAATCCCTCCTGAGTTTACTGTTGAAGGAGTGCATGGTAGAACGCTGGTATTGAAGCAAGAAGCAGAGGCAGTTGTGTACACGTATACCTTGACTGCACCTAAAGTTTCTAATGAAACAACTTTTAAAATTATTACAAATACACATTATTTTGATTGGGATGCTTTTTTTGATTATAATTTTTCTGAGTTTGAAGAAATAATTGTGCAACCTAAATCTCCTGATGTAACCATTTTTCAAGAATTATCAGAATCTACGTTGACTGTGGGAGATATTATTCCGTTGTCTTATACTATTACTAATGCGGATGAAGAAGAGACTGCGTATAATTTGATTATCCGTCCACCAAAACAAAGTGAAATTGATATTGTGGGTCCAAAGGTTCACAAGTTGGATCGGTTAGGTCCAAAAGAATCTGTTAAGATTGAAGATATTTTTAATGTATTTGTTAAAGTTAATGGTAGTCATAAAATTAATAAGAGTGTTCTTGAGTTTTATGATGCTGACAAAAATCAATTTTTTGATAATTCCACAATTATTAGCATTAATCCCTCTTATGCTAAATCTGCAGGGCCAATTATTTTTGTTGAAGTTTTAGGTGATGTAAATATTACTGAGTCTGAGGAAGTTTCATTTCCTATCAAAATTAGAAATGCGGGACAAACTACAACTGAAGTATCCTTGGTATCAGATGGTTTAGATAAATTTGAGTGGGAAGGAGTTGTTCCGGCGAGTTCATTTAGAGTTTATTATTATAAAACTGTTTTTGATGACGAGGGAGTTTTTAATATTAGTAATATATCTGCAGAATATGAGTATCAAAGTATGACTTTTAATTCTCATGCAGATATAAAAACTGTTAATGTTGCAAATTATGTTCCTAAATTTACCAAACTAGATTCAAGTACAAAATTAAGTGAAACTGCATCAATAACTAATTTATCTGATGAGGATATTATTGGTGTTGATGAAATTACAAATTTTGAACCAGTTAACGGTGAAACATTGTCAGATGAAGGGAGTTCTTCTTTTTCAAACAAAACAATTACTTTGTTAAAAATTGTTAGTGGTTTGGTTTTATTAATTATTGTTTTATTTTATTTTTTCCATAAAAAAGGTAATCAGCCTGATAAATTGCCTTTTTTAAAATAATTTTGTTTCAGGTTGTTTTAATCAAAAATTATTTATACTCAGATGTTAATTATTGGTATTAAATGTTTATCGTATATTAATAAAATATTAATTGGGAATTATTTGGCCATTAAATTTGGTCATTCATTAGGTGTGTATTTGAAGATTATTTAGGTGTTAATTATGTTTGAAAAACTAAAGTTTTGGGATAAAAGCGGCGGAGACGATTTTAATATGGGTGATTTAGGTAAAGATTTCGGCTCTGATTTTAGTTCTGACTTTGGTAATGCTTCTGGAGCTAGTAATGGAACTTCAGGTACTGGAGATATGAGTTTTCCTGATTTTAATTCGCAATCAAGTCCTGGAGCGCAACCAAGTCCTTCCTCTCAAAACTCTCCGTTACCTCAATCTTCGGCAATGCCCTCAAATGATCTTTCGTCTACCTTGCCTTCATCTAATCCTTCGGCTATGCAGTCTACTATGAATCCTATTGGTTCTGCGCCTAATCCTCCTGTTGGACTTCCATCGATTTCATCAAGTCCGTCTGATTCAAATTCAGATTTTTCAGGTAATTTTTCACCTATTTCTGATCATGAAGCAGCTCAACATGATTTGTCAGGTTTAGGTTCAACTCCTCAAGCGGTCGGATCACAATCTGCAGGATATCCTTCTGTTCAACATGCAACTGCCCCTCAACAACCTCAATATTCTCAAGTTCCTCAAGTAACTCAAGTGCCTCAACAACCATCTCAACCTCAAGGGTATTCTAATTTTAATGCACAGTCTCAAAATATTCATAAAGATATTGAACTTGTTAACGCAAAACTTGATGCTATTCGTTCTGCGATTGAATCAATTAATCAGCGTCTTTCAAATATTGAAAGAATTGCTAAGGGAGATAACAACAATAATCATCAGAAGTATCAGTGGTGATTTTATGAAATCAAAAAATAATTCTTTAAATTTAAATTTGAAAAGTATTTTTAATCATAATTTTTCAGATAAAAAATTTATGTTTAACGTATCACTATTTGCGGGCATTGCATTTTTTGTGTTAATGCTTGATCAAATTTCTAAGTTTCTTATAAAAAATTCATTTAGTCTTGGTCATTCTGTTCCAATAATAAATAATATTTTTCATCTAACTTATGTTCAAAACTTTGGTGCTGCGTTTGGTTTTTTACAACATGCGCAGTGGTTATTCGTGTGCATTGCTTTAGTTTTAATTGGGGGGTTTATTTATTTTCTTCCAGAATTAGTTGAACAAAAAGTAATTTTAATAGCGTCCGCGTTAGTTATGGGGGGTGCGATTGGAAATCTTATTGATCGTATTTTTTTTGGGTTTGTTATTGACTTTTTTGATTTTAGGGTCTGGCCTGTTTTTAATATTGCGGATAGTGCTCTTTGTATTGGTGTTGGGATATTGGTTGTTTATTATTTACTTGATCGCAAATAAATTTTTAGAATTTCATTTAGTTGTTTTTTTTCTGGTTTCAATCAAATTATAAAATAGAATAAATTTAAAATATTTTATGTTTAGAATTCGTCTGCTTCTTCAAGTGCACGTAAGTATCCTTTAGTTTTTAACCATTTTACTTGGTTTGGTCGATATTTAAAGATTACGTCTCCTTTTTCATCGCCGCCGAGTTCCCAAGGTTCTACAATTATGAAATCTCTTTCTCGTACCCATAATCTTTTTTTAAGTCTTCCAGGTATTCGACAAAGTCTTTTTTTACCATCCATACATCTTACAAACATACGGCTTCCACCAACTCTTTGTTCTACAACTCCGAATGATTCTAATCCTCGCGGTAATTTTATTCTGCCAAAATCTTCTTCTTCAGTAGCAGTTTTAACTTTTCCGCCTTTTTTGTATGGTTTTCTTGGTGGCATGTTTATTAAAAAATGAAGGTTGATTTATAAATCTTTGGGGTTATAAACTATTTCAAAAGTTTAAATTAGTTGTTTAATTGTGATAATTAAATAAGAATTGTTTATTTTTTTCTTTGTCGTTCTCTTATTTTCTGGTTTCGTGTGCGATCTTCTTTTTGTCTGAGAAGTCCAACTCCTATGAATGCAATTATTCCTACGAACACGTAACTTTTCCAACTAGAAAATATTTGGTATATGATCCAACAAACAAATACAATTATCCCTATTATTGTTAAATA
Source organism: Candidatus Woesearchaeota archaeon (assembly GCA_018675335.1). Taxonomy (NCBI): domain Archaea; kingdom Nanobdellati; phylum Candidatus Woesearchaeota; species Candidatus Woesearchaeota archaeon. The sequence goes on along the minus strand of JABGYH010000007.1, from coordinate 73,702 downwards.
AAATATTGGATGTCCTTTTCCCATTTTATTAGAATAAATTCTTTTTTATTATATAAATTTTTGGATAAATATTTTATAAAAAAAGGTTAGAAAAAATAAATTAAATAATTTGGTTAGTTTAAACATCTAAATTGACAACATCTTTTGCATGTTCTTCAATGAACTTTCTTCGAGGTTCTACATCATCGCCCATTAAAAGTGTGAACATTTTTTCTGCTTTTACTGCGTCTTCAATTGTGATTTGTTTTAACACTCGAGTTTCAGGGTCCATTGTAGTATCCCATAATTGTTGAGGGTTCATTTCTCCAAGACCTTTAAATCTTTGAATCATTGCGCCTTCTCCAATTTCTTGAATTGCTATGTCTTTTTCTTCTTCAGATTGTACATATTTGCTTTTCTTTCCTTTACTTACTTTAAATAAAGGTGGTTGAGCAATGTATACATATCCATGTTCGATTAATGGTTTCATGTATCTAAAAAAGAATGTTAAAAGTAGTGTTGAAATATGTGCACCGTCAACATCTGCGTCAGTCATAATTATTACTTTATGATATCTTGCTTTTTCTATGTTGAATTCTTCTCCTGCACTACATCCTATTGCAGTTATGAGTGCGATGATTTCAGTATTTTCATATACTCGATTAATTCTTGCTTTTTCTACATTTAGAATTTTTCCTCTTAGTGGGAGTATTGCTTGAATTATTCTATCACGTCCTTGTTTTGCACTTCCTCCTGCTGAGTCTCCCTCTACGATATATACTTCACATTTTGAAGGATCTCTTGATTGACAGTCTGCAAGTTTTCCAGGTAGTCCGCCACCACCTAAAACTCCTTTTCTTCTTGTTAATTCTCTTGCTCTTCGTGCAGCTTCTCGTGCTTTTGATGCTTGCACTGCTTTTAGTAGGATTGTTTTTGCGATACTAGGATTTTCTTCTAAAAACATAGTAAGTCCGCTGCTTACAAGTGATTCAACTTGTCCTTTTACTTCGCTATTTCCTAGTTTTGCTTTTGTTTGTCCTTCGAATTGAGGTTCTGCAATTTTTACTGAAATAACTGCAGTAAGTCCTTCACGTACATCATCACTACTTAACTTTCCACCATCTTTTGTTAATTTATTCTGTTCGATGTATTTGTTAAAACTTTTTGTGAGTGCTGACTTAAATCCAATTACGTGAGTTCCCCCCTCTATTGTGTTTATGTTATTTACAAAACTAAAGAAATTTTCAGTATAACTATCAGTATATTGCATTGCAATTTCTAAGTGCATTCCTTCTTTTTCTTTTTCAAAATAAATTGGTGAGTTAATGCTATTTTTATTTTTATTTAGAAATTCTACAAATTGTGTGATTCCTCCTTTGTATAGGAATCTATTCATTTTTCCTGTTTTCTCTTCGGTAATAGTTATTTCTATTCCTTTATTTAGAAATGCCAGTTCTCGAAGTCTGGAAGATAAAATATCGAATTGAAAATTTGTTGTTTCAAATATTTCAGACATTGGTTGGAATGTGATTTTAGTTCCTCGATCAGTGGTATCTCCGAGTGTTTGGAATTCTTGAGGCACTCCTGCGAGAAATTCTTGTCTATAATGTTTTCCATCTCGAGATATGTCTGCGATTAATTTAGTTGAAAGCGCATTTACAACAGAAACTCCCACTCCGTGAAGGCCTCCACTAACTTTGTAACTTTGTTTATCGAATTTTCCTCCTGCATGTAGTTTAGTTAATACTACTGTTAATGCAGGCATATTTAATTTTGGGTGAATATCAACGGGAATTCCACGTCCATTATCTTTTACACTTACAGAACCATTTTCATTAAGACTTATATCAATTTGAGTACAATGTCCTGCCATTGCTTCATCTATGCTGTTATCTACAATTTCGTATACGCAATGGTGAAGGCCACGAGGTCCGGTGGATCCTATATACATGCCAGGTCTTTTTCTAACTGCATCAAGGCCTCCTAGAACTGTTATTTGATCTGCTTTATAATCTGCAGGATTAGATTCTTTCTGAGGTGTAGCGTCTTTTATTTCAGTTGTAGGTTCTACGTCAGTGGTTTGTGTTGGTTGGTTTTCTTCTTCCATTTTTCTTATGTTTTTATTGTGTGATTATTAGTTATTTTTGTTTTCTTCTGTGAACTATTTTATCGTTTTTTTGTTAACTTTTATCCATAAAAACTTCAACGTATCAAACCTTGAAATTATGGCATTAGAAGGCTTATTTTGCCTGTTATTTTAATTTAAAAAAATACTTCGTGCTTTATATACTTTTCGTTTAGAAACAAGCAGTAGGGGCCCTGTATTATTTGTTTTGGACAGTTTTACAAAATTAGTTAAGTGAAGCCTAATTAATCTAATAAAATAATTTAAGAAAACAGTTTCCGATTAGTTTGGAATATACTTCTAAGTCAGTTTCAATATTGATTTAACTTACTTTTTTAGTTCTTCAGAAAGGCTTGATAACACTCTATCAATTGTGAAGAATATGTTAAAGTCAGTTTCATCTCTTGTTATTGGTCTTCCTGCAACCATTGCTTTTGCATGAAGTTCTACTTTTTTATTTGACCCGTGTATGTTTTTCTTTGATATTGAAATACTTTCAAAGTCTGAGCTTATTTCAGTCATTTTTCGTACGTGATTGCCTATCATTTTTTTTAGGATAACCATTGTACTTCTATCTAAGTCTCTAAAGCCTACTAATTCAATACTACCGCCAAGAGAAATCGCTTCAGTTGTTTGGTCTTGGACCGGTTCAGGATTTGTTTCTACATTCTCGTTTTCCATATATTTTGCACCCCAATTTTTAGCTTTTCAATCTTTTTTTGATCTTGGCTAATTCTCGGCTAATATTTTTATTTATTGTTTTTTTAGTATTTAAATGTTTGGTCATATTTTATTATTTTTTTTTAATTTAAAATTTATTTTCAAATGTGCTTTTGATTTTAAATTTTGGAAATCTTTTTATAAGCATATTTAATTCTTGATAATTAAGGATGGTTATGAATTCAGTTTTTATTTTAACTTATGGTTGTACTTTGAATAAGTCAGATTCTGAGTGTTTGTTAGGTCAACTTAGAAAAGAAGGATTTGAATTAGCAGATTCAATTGAATCAGCAGATCTGGTTATTGTTAATTCTTGTGTTGTTAAACAACTTGCAGAGACTAAGTTTTTTCGTATGCTTCGCAAGTTAAAAAAACTAAATAAAAAAGTTGTAATTGCAGGGTGTATTCCTCAAGCAAGAAAAGAATTAATTCAAACTAAATTAAAAGATTATTCTATTATTGGTATTGAGATGCTAGATCAAGTTTGTTTTGTTGTTGAAGAAACTCTTAATGGTAATGTTGTTCAATTAATTGGGACAAAACCAGTTGATCGCACACAGTCAAAAAATGTACTTGGTTCGATGAGTGTTGGTTCTAGTCATGATCTTTTTAATTCAAATGATGATAGGCTTAATCTGCCTAAAGTTCGAAAAAACAAAATTATAGAAATTATTCCAATTAGCAAAGGCTGTGTTGGTAATTGTTCTTATTGTAAAACTAAAGCTGCTAGGGGAGAACTTTTTTCTTATGATTCAAAAGCAATAATTCGCAGGGCAAAAGATGCAATTACGGCAGGGTGTAAAGAGATTTGGATTACTAGTCAAGATTGTGGTGCGTATGGGGTTGATATAGGTACGAACATAGTTGAATTATTGTCTGAACTAATTAGGTTAGAAGGAGATTTTAAGATAAGAGTGGGAATGTCAAATCCTAATTTTATAAAAGAATTTTTGCCAGGGCTAAAAGATATTTTTCAGTCTGAAAAAATGTTTAAGTTTATTCATATTCCTGTGCAAGCAGGATCCGATCGGATTTTAAATTTAATGAATCGAAAATATTCTCGTTTAGATTTTTTACAAATAGTTAAAGAATTAAGATCTGCAGTTCCAACTATGACTATTGCTACGGATATTATTTGTGGGTTTCCAACAGAAACTGAGTCTGAGTTTCAAGAATCTCTTGATTTAATAAAAATAACAAAGCCTGAAATTATTAATATCTCGAGATTTTGGTCGCGACCGGGAACTCCTGCAGCAGAATTAAAACAATTGGCAGGAACAATCACTAATACTCGTTCTCGTAAAATTGCTAATTTGTTTAAAAAAATTAGTAAAGATTATCTTGTTAAGTTGGTAGGTTCAACTCAAGAAATTATTGTTGATGGTATTGGCAAGTCAACTGAGTCTGTTGTTTCGTTTATTGGTCATAATGAATCTTATACTCAAGTTATTGTTAATCAAAAAAAGTTGCAAAAGAATAAACTTCAATTAGGTGATTTAGTTAAAGTTAAAATTACTTCTTCAAGTTCTCATTATTTGATTGGTGAAATAATTTAATTTAGAAATATTGTGGGGATATTAAAATAAAAAATTTAACAATTTTGGTTAATTTCTACCTTTTATGAGCTATGGTTAAAATCCACTTGGTGGAAATTGTTGCTGTGTTTGTGATTGAGTTTCTTGTGGTTGTGATATTTTTTCAGGTTCGTCTTCACTTTCCTCTTCTGATTCGTCCCCTTCTTCGCACTCTTCATCACTTTCTTCGACTTCGGGTAGTTGTACTCCACAGTTTTGGCAGAATTTTGCTCCTTCGTCGTATTCTTCTCCACATCCTACGCATCTTGCAGTTTCTTCGATGTCGCCTTCAAATCCTGCTCCGCATGCATGGCAGAAATTGTCATCTTCACTTACAACAACTCCGCAATCACATTTAATCACTTCTTCTTCAGGTAGGTCTTCTCCACATTGTCTGCAGTAATTATCTCCTGCAAGTCCCTTTGTTGAACATTCATTACAGTGTGCCATTTTATTTACTTCAGTATTTTTTTTGTTTATTAATTTTTCTAATCTAGATTGATTAAATTGCAGTTTATGATGGCGAATATAGTTGTTAACTATTATAGTTGTTAACTATTTTTTTATTATTAGTTTTAGTATTGGTGTAATTATTTGCGTTTATTTTCGCTCGCGCATACACATATCGTAGAAATCGCATTGACCTGTTGAGTATTTGCATAAAGGACTAACTTTTTTGGGATAATCAGTTATTACTGTAGTTTGTGTTGCTGCGTGTATTTGTTCAACTTCAAAAAGTGCATCTTGAATCATTTCTTGTGTGACATCTATGTGTTTTTCGCCGGTTTTCAAAAACCAAATTCCAACTTTTTTAGGCATTACTCCATGTTTTCTTTGATACATTAAAGCATATAATCCTAATTGCAATCGATACGCAGGAGTCATAGTATCTTTCTTGCTAGTTTTATAGTCGATTACTACAACATCTTCTGAGTCTCCGTCTCGATGAATTGCGTCAACATATCCTTTTATTTTCAGTTCGTCATCTTTGTATAGTTCTTCGCGAGTTAATGGGTTTACTCGATTAAATGCAAATTTTAAATCATTGTCATTTTTGTCTAGTTGTTTTTTTATTTTTTGTAAATAATCATTAAGCCAATTTGCGAGCATAAATGTGCTTTCTTCATAATAGAATTCTAGTTCTGATTGTAATAATCCTAGTTTTGATAATTCTTTTTTTTTACTTTGCCAACTTTGGCTGAATAATTGTTTTAAATGTTTAGTTAATTTGAGTTTGTAATCATCAAGAGTTAATGTACTAAATTTTATATCAAAAAAGTTTTCAAGAGCACTATGAACTACATTCCCTCTTATTAAATGTATGTTAGGTTTTGTTGGAAATCTAAGAATGTATGAGTAGAAATACCGTCGAGGACACTGTTTAAATAAATTTATCGAACTTGGACTTTGTACTCTGCCTCCTTGTTTTGCAACCATCATATTTTAAGTTTGAGGCTTACTTATATAGTTTTGGTTTGATTTTATTCTATTTATTTTGTGATTATAATTCTGCTTAAAAAGCGATTAATTGTTTTAAATTTTGATTATGTTTTTTTAGCGATTAGTTTTTCACATTAAATTATTTTCAGTTTTAATCATATTCAGTTTTATTTTTATATGGCTTAATTTAATTGGAACTAGTTATTTGCTTGGGGTCTGCTTATGGTTGTAGTATTGATGGTTCTTCATCAGAATTATGAGGCCTAATATTCATTTCAAATATTAGTCGTTCATATGTTTTCCAAGCAAGATACGTATCCATAGTAAATGGTGGATTCATTTCCCAATATTTTTCATCCCCTAGTCGTTTTAACAAGTCTAATTCTCGTTCATCACACATTCTTTCTGCAATTTTTTTTGGTGTGAGTGTTCCTTCAAGATCCATATGCTTAACTTCATGAACAAGGACTGTCGCACAATAAACTCGTCCACGTTCCATTGCTTTTTTTGCCATATAAACTGAGTTTCCGTGTGCGTAACTTATGCGGTCGTATTCTGATAGTTTTACATTGCGTACGCGTTCTTCAACAGGCAAATAAAATTCGGGTGCTTCAATTTGCATTAAACTTAATGCATCGACAATTGTTTGTAGTCCTTCGCTAGGTTTTAAGAAAATCTGTATGTCGTTTATTATTCCTGCATATGGAGTTGGTCTTGTTAATCCAACTATGGAGATAACTTTTCTTTTTGGTCTCCCCATGATAAAGTGTGTTAAGCAATCCAGGTTTATATAACTTGTTTGCAAATGGTATATATTGTTTATAAATTTTAAATATGGCGGAAATTCTTCGGGTATATTTTTCTTAGATGCCTTCAAAAATATACTTATATTGTATTTTGTATAAAATAAGAAAGAAAAAGAATAAAAAATTTAAAAAATTTTTACACTATTTTTTTTGTGTTTATTGAGTTTTGCCACCACTAGCGTTTGCAGGTTTATAATCAAAGTTTCGCGCGTCAGGTTTTTTCTCCTCTTTAACTTCGACTTTTTTTCCATAAACCACGTCATCAATTTGTTTTATGTCTTTTGCAATCTTTGCATGGTCAGCTTCCATCTTGGTTTTTATGTCTTCCACTGCGGTTTTTGTTTCTTGATGGATCAATAATTTAACTTCATCAAGGAAGTCGGAATAGTGTTTATTTAAGTAACTAACTCCACCTTCCCAAGTTCCTGCACTAGGTTCGGATTTCATTTGTTCCATCCAATGTAATAGCTCTTTTAATGCATCACTGTTTCTTAATGTGTCTTCAATTTTATCGTCTCTTTCGCGACCTTCTCGTACCATTTGCATTGCTTTTACAATTTTGATGTAACTTTCAACTCCGTGTTTAGCACTCTTTAGTTTTGGTAGTGTTTGTTTTTCAATGTAGTCCATTACTTCTAGTAGTAGTTGGTTTATGTTTCCAAGTAATACATATAAGTCTGTGTGGTTCATTGATTCTGCTTGTTGGATGGGTTCAGTTAATGCTTCTGAAGCTTCTAAGTATTGGTCAAGATACTTTTCCATGAGTTTTATTTTCTCATCGATTATTTTTTGTATCTCTACAAAATACTTTGGAACGTCTTCTCCCATCATACAATATGCAAAACTACATTTACCAATTCCGCCGGAATTAATGAAGTGTGCTTTTACTTTTTCTATGCTGGGTTTTAAATCACCAAATAAATTTCCAGCACTTGTAATTCCTCTCCATCCAGTGTATAAGAACTTTCCTTTAGTAAGTCTTTTTCTGTTTGCAGGAAGAGTTAGTCCTCTTCTATATTCTTCATGAGTTAATTTTTCTTGTAACTTTAACCAGTCATCATGTACTGCTTCAGTTCCAAAAATAAATTTCTTAACTCCTGCTAGTTGTAATCTATTTCCATCTTGGATAGTTCCCCAGAATTTTCCAACTCCATTAACATTTCCTCGATCAGTCAAACCTCCAAATACGTGTGGTTGTTCGAATGCTTTTCTTAGTCCTGCCGGATTTTTGGATTTTCGCTCACCATCATTTTCACTTAATGGGAATTCGGAATTTAGTGTGTTTAGTTGGTGTTCTAATTCTGTTTTTATTGCCATGATGTGGTCTTTTCCTTTATTGTTTAATAACGGCAATAGTCCATCAATATCTCTTAAGTTACTTTCTAAGTTCTGTATTGGTATTGGCGGAACTACTGGGACAATTGATGTTGTTGGCAATAGTATTTTTACATCTGTGCATGTGCCACCACCAAGAGGGCTTTGATTAATTGGTTTGTCAGGTTTTCCACTATCAATATTATTTTTGATAACTTCAGGTTTACCTTTTGGTTTGATTTTTGCCCAAACAACTAAGTTCTTATGGAATCTGCCCTTAAATGTGAACTTGCCATCTTTATCAGTTATCACTTCAACAGTTTTACCTGCTTCTTGATAGTCGTGGCCATCTTCTTGCAACCAAACTTTTGCACCTTTTAATGGTGTTTCTTCCAATTTTTCAGTCAATGTAACTACTGTTCCCATTATGAGATTTGGCACTTTCTTAAATCGTAATTTTTCAATAACGATTACTTCTCGTCCAAATTCATCTCTAACAACGAGTGCTAGTTGGAATTCTTTTTCATCACCTTTTATACTTAAGCGCTTATCAAATACCATTCCTGGGACGTTTTCAGTAATTCCAAATTTCTTTTTCACTTCTTCGGAAACACTTTCCCATGTAATTTCTGTTGTTAGTTTGTCATTATCTGCCTTGGCATACCACTTACCGTCAGCTCTAACACTTAATTCAATTGGGTTACGACTATTATATCCCCAAATAAATTTGTACTGGAATGGTGCACATCCTTGTAGTATTCCATTTTCTCTAGGAATTCTTCCTTCGAATTTTGCTTTATTGGTTGTAAGTTCTAATACATCTTTTCCAGTTAACAAAGTAACATATGGAGCATCTCCTTTTTTCTTTGTACCTTTTCCACCAGTTGTGTGTGGTAGTTTTGGATGTATTATTTCGGCTTTTAGTTTAGGTGTTTTTTCTATGAGTTCTATGATTCGTTCAGATAATTTTTTCTGAGCTTCAAGTTTTTGCGCAAGACCTGTAAGAATAGTTTTGTCTTTTTGCAATTGAACATAGATTTGCATAGATAGTTTGTGTATGTATCTAAACATCGCGGTAGTATTTTCTTTTCGAACACCTGTCCATTCAAGCCATTTTGTATCAAACAAGTCTCCTTGTCCGCCAAGTCCTGGATTCCAATCTCTTGCAGCACCAGGATTTTGAGGTCGTCCAAATAATAATTGAAGTACATTGTATTTGTATGGTGCATGTCCGTAGTCTTCTTCTAAGGCTCTAGTTCCGCCAGCAACTCGTTGCATTCCAGTTCCATAACCCCATTCTTCTTTTCGTGTTCGCTTCATGTCGTGGAAATGACTCCATTTTTTTTTGTAGTCTGTAAGCCAATTTTTAAAGCCCATTTTTTTCCATTGTTCGCGGTTTCCACCAAATAAATTAAGTACTCCGGATAATAGAATTCCACCTTCTCTTGTTTCTGTTTCTATGTCTTTTAAGATAAAATCTATTTCTTTTCTTACTTCAACAATTAATTCTTTAATTTTTGTTAATACTGTTAATAGATGTTCTTTTCGAGTTATAATCTGATTACCTTGTTTGAATTTTTCTTCGGGATTACAGATTTTAATATCTCCATTCTCTATTTTTTGAATAACGAGTTCAATTCCATGTTCATCTCCATCGAGTTCCATTAATAACTCTACAAGTTCTAAATACAACATTAGTATCTTTTGAACATTTTCTCCTGCTTCAACAAGTCCTGGAAATTCTTTTTTTTGTAGCACATGATATGCTGTTTCCATTACGAGTTTTGCTTCAAATTTGTTTCCATGATCCTTTTTATGTTTTAGAACAATCTCAAGAACTATTGCAATTTCAGAATCTGTAAGGCCAGTTTGTTCTTTCATTGAAGTTAAATATTCTTTTAATGTTTCTGCGGTAAATGTTTTGTCTTCAATTAACTCTTTCAATGATTTTCCTTTTTTAAGTTTTAAATCTAATGCTTCTAAATTGGATTTAACTTGTTCTGGAGATATTATTTTTGAAGTATTTGCATTATCTATTTGTTTTACAAGTTCTCCAAATTTTTGTTTTTCTTCTTCAGATAGCTTTGAAATTTTTGCATTTATTTCTTCTATTTTTTTGATAGTTTTAGTTTTTTTATCATTTACTAGTTTGATAAATCCTATTACATCTTTGCAATTTTTCATTTCAGCTACTTCTTCTTTTTTATGCTCTCTGATTAGTCTTCTAAATGTTTTTCGTTTAAACCACCAAATTGGGAATATTAACCAAATCCATAAAATTAACCAACAAGTAAATATTTTTAACCAGAAGGGTTGTCCGCACCATGAAGCTAATTCATCGCTTGTAAACCAATTAAGAACTGTTCTTGTTGGGCAGATGCAATCATCTGCAGTAGTTCCAGGAGTTGTTGTGCCATCTCCATCTTCTGTAACTTTTAATGGGAGTGCAGTAATACAAACAACTGCCTTGCCCTCTTTATAATATTGTTTTCCATTTTTTGATTTGCCTGATGCAAGGGTATAAACATCAAAACCATCAACATTGGATTCTCCTGATTCAATTTTTGCTTTTTGTTCTGCAGTTAGTCCTTCGCCATTTGGAACATATGCTTTACCTTTGCTAACATATGCATCAACTGTTTTATCGCAGGCTGGATCAATTACTGCTGGAACTGTATCAATTTTAAATGTAAATTGAACTTCTTCTTCATCAATTTCTCCATCAGAATCGATTGCAATAATTTTAAAAGTTACTGCGGTAGGTTCTTCGGGAGGGGTCCAATCAAGTTCTGCACGTTTTCCATCATTAAATCCTGCGATGGTCATTCCAGCAGGGGCACCAGAAAGGCTATAAGAAATACTTTCATTTGGAAAATCTGCATCATTGGTTGTGATTGTTAAACCAATTGCTGCATTATTTACAAATTCGAATTTTGCAGGGAATGTAGTTTGTTCTCCTATCATAAAAATTTCAGGAGGGTGATTTTCAATAACTGGATCTGGTTTTGGTATGTCTTCTTCTTCAACATAAAATCCACATCCTTCTGTGTATTGGACATATTCTTGTGCGCCAGTTGTAAGTAGGGGTTGTTCATAAGTTGAAACAACAAATCTTCTGTTAGCAACTAATGGTTTGTAATTATCTAGTCCTTTTGCTTTGTCAACTTCACTTCGTAGTGGTTCAGCAAGTGGCCAAAACATGTCTGTTTCTTGTGTTGGTCCAAATCCTATTGATTGGAATTGGTATTGTCCTGAACTAATATAGAGGTCTACCATTAATTCTACAATTGCGTCTTGTCGTGATTGTGCGAGTTTAACATTATAAGTTGATGATCCATCAATACTAGAATAAGCGCTTATGTATATTGGGCCAGTATAATGTAATGTGTGTAAATAGTTTAAGTATTCTAATAATGATGTTTCAGAATTACCTAATACGTAATCAGTTAATTTACTTTGGGCTGTAACTGGAGGGGGTTCGTTAAAGTTAAATAATCCATGTACTTCACAAATCTTTCCTGGTAACGCATCAACGTCAGCTGCTGCAGGTGGAGTTAATTTGTTTAATTCTGTTTTTATTTGTGCGTTGGTTAATGCGTACGCTCCAAATGAACATAGAATAAATATTGTTATTAATAGTGTTGCTAGAACTAATTTTCCCCTTTTTATGTTAATCACCCTTTTAATTTTTTTTTGAAAATAATTGCTTAAATTTATTTATTTTTGTTATTGAATAATAAAAACAATATTTTTTAATTTAAACATAATATATACAACTAAAATATTTTAATTGTATATTTAGAAATTGTTTTCTTTTTTATTATTTAAATCTTTCGCAGGATAATTGGGAATTCTTACTTATTTATTATTTTTTTAATCATTTTTTTTATTCTTTAATTAATAATTTTTTTTCTAATTAATTATTTTATTATTCAGTTTGGTATATATTCCGATTTGTAATTCATCTGAATTAGACTTTCAAAACATTTATATATGATTATGCTGAACGGTATATTTTGTAGCTTGTTTATATTCGGTTTTGTATAAAAATTTTAGTAAGATTTAAATAGTATTCAATTCTGAATATATTCCGATTGGTATAAAAAATACTTGACTTGAGTAAAATATAGTAAAAAAACAATAATTTTGAGTTTTGCGAGAACAAAGATGCATAAATTTTTGTCAGAAAAAGAGGTGTTGTATTGGGATAATTCTATTTTTTTAGATGCACTTAGGAAAAATTCAAATATTGCTGTTTTAGGGCCTAATTCTTGTGGTAAGGAGACATTAATAAAAACTCATTTTGCAAGTCTTAAGCCAAAACATGCGCTAATTTGTGATTTAAACAGGTTAAGTATTTCTCCAGAACAGTTTTCTATTGAATTTGTTGGAACAATTGTTTGGTCTTATTTTTCAAATAATTCTGTTGAGCGTTCAAAGTATTATGATGCAGATTTTTTGATTGAGCAAGCATTATCAAAACAATGTAAAGAAATAATTGGAGTAATTCAAAATGAATTACAAAAAATAAAGCCAGATCAAACCTTATTATTAGAGTCCGCATTTGATTTTTCGGAATATTTTGCAAAACATATTAAACAAAAAATGTCTATTGCATTTCTTAATTTTGAAAATTTACTGGATTTTAATAATTATTCGCAGATTAGAGATATACTTGATTTATTTTTTACGCGAATGAATTCTCATAAACATGTCAATTACATTTTTTCATCAAGTTTCACAAATAAACTAACTGGACTTTTGAAATATAGAGTTGATTTATTAGAAATGAAGTATTGGGATAAAGATGCAACTATTCATTATATTGAAAAAGTTTTAAAGTATAATTTTGATAGGCATGTAATTTCTCAAATTTATAATTTTTCGGGAGGGATTCCTTTTTTAGTAAGAACTCTTTCAAAATCTTTATATTTGAAGTTTAAAGAAGAACAATCAACAAAACAAGACTCTTTTAAAATTTCTAATGAGAATTTATTTGCATTTTTCGTTCAAAATTTATCTTCTAAATTTTCGCCTCTTTATTCATTTTGTAATAAAACTTACTCTACTGCATTAACTAATGCTAGGGGTGCAACCTTGTTAAAAGTAGTTCTAAAAGTTATGACTCATAATCCTGATTTAAGATTGACTGAAATTGCACGTCAAGTTTATCGTTCGGGGCCAGTTACCAAAAGTCTTCTGGAGCGTTTAATGGAGGTTGATATTATCAAAAAGGAAGGTAAAGTCTTTGTTTTTGCAACACCTCTTCTAAAGATATGGTGTAAATTGATGTTTAATAATATTTCAATTAAGGATTCAGATATAATTTCATTGGCAAGCCTCGCAGAGCTGGAGGATTTTTTGAGATAACTCTCGATAAAATAAATTCAATTACTCTATTAACTAACAAAAATGAATAAACTAAATAAAAACAAAAAAAGAAAAATTGTGTTTTTGTTAATCTCATTAGTATTATTTATGTTCGTTTGTTCTCTTGCGGTTGAAGCAGGTTTTAAAGATACATTCAAAAGTAAATTCTCAGGCGCAAAATCTAAGTTTGGAGAGTATAAAGTTAAGTTTAAGGAGTTTAAATTAAATTATTTGACAAAACAGTTCATACTTTCAACACTTGCAACTTGTGGTGTTTTATTCGTGTTATTTATGGTATTTTTGGGAAGTAAATTTTCTGATAACTCAAGTAAGTATGTTGCTTGGGCAATGGTATTTGTCGTAGCAGTTTTGATAACAAAGTCAATGTTAGTTGAGCCTCAAGAATATATTTGGGAGCAAAAAACTTTCCTCGAATACAAAGTAATGGGTTGGGGTTGTGATAATGGAGAGTCAAAGATTGGTTGTACTCAAGTTAATAATAGTCCTGGAGCTTATGTGTTAAGCGATTTTCCAAAAGATGTTGATCAAGGAGTATTAAAGACTGGAACGAATGGTGAAGGGTTACCTGCATTTATCGCAGCATTTGTTAGTTTAATATTTGTGTTTGTTATTTTTAAAGATAAACTTGGATTGCCTGACGGTTTTTATATGGAATTTATTATTCCTGCATTTATTGCATTTTCATTTGCTAATGATGGGATGACTAGGGCAATTGCAGTTTTAATTGGTGGGTGGGCAGCTCTTATGGCTTTAAGTTTTAATCTTCACCAAAATATGAATAGTGATAAACCTAGTGGATTTATTTTTGGTTTAGCTTTCGCATTTGTTCAAATTATTATAACTAATGTTGATGTGAATTCAAGTTTAATTGTGTGGAATCCCTTCAAAACAAATCCTGGTCCTGGATCAGCAGAGGCAATTCTTACTTGGATTATTGTTGGGATTTTAATTGGGCATGTAAAAAATATTCTTTCAAATGTGGGGAAGAATTGGTCTGAAACTTATCAGAATCTATCAGAAAAAGAGCGTACTAGAGTTGATCAATTAATTGAAGAAGGTCATCCTCTAAAAGCAAGATTATCTGGGGCAATTCCACTTCTTAATTTTGATTCTGATGAAGAAAAATTAGATGCAGAACTTCAAGATGGAATTATTGGGCAAGTTGCTCAAAAACTTGGAATTCCTAAATCTAAGGTTAAAGGAGATTTTAAAAAATATTTCCGAGAGTTGCATATGAAAGATCCTGAAGCGATTAAAGATCTTCAAGATTCTATGGATAATTGGAAACGAACTAAAACTTCTATGAAAGATACTATTGGTTTAGTTGATAAACCCCCTCTTTGGCGTAGGAGTTTTGGATTTATCGGAAGTGGTATTGGAAATTTATTTGGTAGTAAAAACAACGCCAAGTCAGATTCACCAAATCCTAGCACTCCTGCAAAAAAAGAAGGAACAAGTTCGGAATCAAAAGATGATAAAAACTCAGGAGGTCAGTTAGATCCTGCTTTTTCATCTTAAAATTAAGTTAGAACATAAGTTAAAAAAAATAAAAAAATGGTTGTACCAAATATTTCAAATCAATGTCCTGTAGCTGGATCAAACATAAACCCTGCGAGTGCAGTAAATGCAGCTAGTAACAAAACGAATTTAAGAGTAGTTACTCAAAATACTCCTGCGGTGAACAGATCTAATCTTCCTGCTGATTTCAAACTTGCAGCAAAAGAATTAGATGATTTATTTGTTGAATTTTCAGATACATTCGAATTATATGGCAGGTTTAGAAAAAGATTTGCTCATACTTTGATGGGTAGAGAACTTGAGCATTTAGAAACTCTACTTGCAGATTCAGGTAAAAGTTTAAGAGTTTCAGAATTCTTTTTCCATACGTTTTTACCTCATTTAGATGAGTATTGTAAATGGTTGACCACAAATTTTCATGATTCTGAGCTGGCAACAAAGTTAACGAAACTAATGAAAAAATTTGTAGCTAAAAAGTTAATTCCCCCTCAACAAGATGTTGGTTTTTTTACTTCTGTAAAAAACAATCTTGCTAGTGGAGAAGTATTTCATTTAGATGTTGTTCATTTTGTTTCGTATTTTGAACAATTTGTTGATTATGTTGAAAAACATTTTCCAAAAAGTAAGTTAGAAAAAAAACTAGCTCAATCTGACAAAATTGTATTTTTGGGTAAGTTGTTTGAAGAAGTAAAAGCATTAGAACATTTCAAAGACTTATTGACAAATAAGAAAAGTACTTTTGTAACTGTGTTATTTGCAGTAAAAAAAATTCTTGCAAGTGTTAACTCCAAACCGTTGGCTCAGTTATTGCAAGATTTTTCAAAAAAAGATGGGCAAAAAATTATAGATTATTTAGTTGCGTTTGGAATTGATGAAAACGTTCCAGATTATTGGGCTCAATTGAACTTAAAAGATTCACCGTCAACAATTATTGCAAAAGCAATTGTGAGTTATTTGAGTAAGTTTGATAATAATTATAATGATAATAACATGATTGCAATATTGTCCGATATTGTTTTAGCGCATTTAATTGAAAATACTGCTCAAATTTTAGAAAGCAGGTATAAAGATAAAGCTTATGCAACTATTTTTAGAACTCAGTTTTCAAAAAGAAATCCTGTTGAATTATTAAATTCTTTAATTTCAAATCTTAAATCAGGGGATAGGTTGAGTAAAGTTGAGCATGAAGCAGTAGCTCAAGTTAAGGTTATTGTTAAATTATACTTTGAAGAGTTAAAGAAAAAATCTCAAAAAGTACAAGTTGCATTTATTGAATCAATTAGTGATAGAGCGCATAAACTTTCAAAGGGGTTGAGTCATGAACTTAATTCATTAAAAAAAATTCAAACTGATGAAAGTGAGTTGTATCGTAATTTTGCAATTGCGAAATCAGTTATTATGCATTATCATAGTTTGGCGGTTGTAGCGCAACAAGAAAAATCAAAACGAGAAGACTTTATTGGGAGTGTTGCAACATCTAATTTTAAAGGGGCAGATCCAGAACGGGTTGTTGAGTTATTTACTGCTGCAAATGATAATTCTGGTTTTATAGTTACATTAGACAAAAGAATAAAATCGAATGTTTCTAAACGGGATGCTAAAATTAAACAATTATTGAATGATATTCATAATTTAAAACAAAAAATTGCATTTTATAGAAAATTAAAAGATGAGCAAATAAGAGTTAAACTTGGCGAACCTCCATTAGAAAAACATTATCTTAGATTGCCATTTGGATTGAGTCGTATTTTTTCTGCAAAAGATATTGCTACAAAAAAACATGCAAAATCTGCAAATGTAGTTTCACGCTCGTCAGATAAATCTCAAAATAGTTCGTCAGATTCAAACTCAAAACCTGAGTTAAGTTTAGTACAAAATCAAAAAGCAGCATGATCGGCTAAAGTTCAAAAAATAAAATCAAAAATAATCAAAATCAAAAAAATAAACCATAAAAAATGAATAAAAAAACAACAAAAAAACGAAATTCAATAAATACAATATTGAGTTCAAATAATTGTTTGAAGTTTTTGTTAGTTTTACTTATTGGTTTATTTGCATTTTCTTTGTTTGCAGAAGTGGCTGAAGCAGCACCTTTGGCTGCAGTTGGAAATTCAATGAAAAAATTATTCGCATTTGATGATACTCCGTCATTTGGTGATTTTCTTATTTTTATGATTATTTATTGCTTCATAGCATTTATGGGACTTCAAAAATTTAGGGGAGAGGGAAATAACGCTGCAGTTTATTTAGCAGTTTTAGCAATTGGTGCGGCCCTTACTGGTGGACTTGTTTTTGGAGGAAAAATTACTGTGACTAAACTTCTTCCAATTAGTGTGATTATTTTATTCTTTGCATTAATGGGGGGGCTATTTTGGGTTATTAGAAAAGTTCTGGGTGAAGGTGCGGGTAAAGCAATTATTGCATTAGTTCTTGCACTAATACTTTCTTGTGTGATATTTTATTTTCTGATAGTCACTGTTTGTAATGATAATTCATGTAATTCAAATTCAGTTTTGAAAAAAATGTTTGGATCGGATTCAATTTTAGGCCATTTAGGTCTTGGAGATATTAGTTCTTCAAATTCTGATGATAAATCAAAATCAGATGATTCTTCAAAAGTTGGTGAACCTGGGTCTGATAATGATCCTCGATTAGTTGCCGCAACTAAGTTTTTGTCAGATACATCTCCTGAAAATCTTGAAGATGCAAATTTAGCGCAAGGTCATATTGTATCTCTTAATCAATTAAAATCCGAATTAAAAGCTAAAACGTCCTCTCAGGTAACTCCTGCTCAAAACACTCAATCAAAAAAATGACTTCAAATAAAATGTTAAAATATGGTAGTTTGGTTTTACTAGTTTTAACTATTTTGTTAATCTCATCTGCAGTATTTGTTTTTGCGTTATCCTCAAAAGAAGTTAGTTCAAAAATTAAATCGTTAGAAACTTTTAGAAATACTGCTTTATTTAATTCAATTGAAGATGCGAGTAGAGATCAATTAATTGAAATAAAATCATCTCCAGCATATTTGGCTGCAAAAGATACTGCACTTGTTAAAAATGCAT
This sequence comes from Candidatus Woesearchaeota archaeon, assembly GCA_018675335.1. Lineage (NCBI taxonomy): Archaea > Nanobdellati > Candidatus Woesearchaeota > Candidatus Woesearchaeota archaeon. The sequence goes on along the minus strand of JABGYH010000007.1, from coordinate 55,770 downwards.
TTATTAATAAAGCAAGAGCTTTATCTAATTCAAAAAATCTTAAGTGTAATTCTGATTCTGATTGTCTTTCAACTGAAACTTGTGAAGATAATAATTGTGAATCGTCTAACTCAGAAAGTTCTAGTTCGTGGAGTGGTTGGAATATAATTAAATGGATTTTTATTGGTGTTGCAATATGTTTAGTGTTATTAGTTGTTCTTGCAATTGCAGGTAAAGTTAGGAATCGGTATTCTAAAAAGGCTTCAGAAAATGAAGATGATGAAAATGCTGCTGCGGATAGTGCACCACATAAAGAAAATGATGGTTCTTCAAAAAAGACCGGTGTGGACGAAAACGAGTCAGATCCAGATCCAATTAAAGCTGAAGAAGAAGTTGAGTTTAAACGAGTTCGTGATTTCATTAAATATTTGGAAGATCAAAATTTAGTTTTGAAAACAAAATTAAAAAAATTAAAAGAACAATTATCTTTAGAAGAAACTGATTTTTTTAGTAAGGATGCAGGATGTAAAGTTACTTTTGAATGGCTAAACCAACATGTCAAAGATAAAAGAACTGATCGGGAGGATCTTTCTGTTGTTGGTAAAGTAATAGAAAAAATTAAAGAATTTGATTTATCAAGAAATATTAGCACTAAACTTAAACATCTTCCAACTAAGTGTGGTGACGAAAAAGACTATTTTAACGCAATTAAAGATGTTATTAATACTTTAGTATCTAGGATTCCTGCGATGAGTCAAATTTTTGAAAAAATTGATTTATTAGAAAAAAAACAAGTTGAAAATGCGTTTGGAACTTTAGACAAATCATATAAATTAATAGCAATAAATGCTGATCAGTTAAAGTTACTTCTAGATTTTAAAAAGAGAAAATATGATCAATTTACTGATGAACTGAGTTTTGAAGTTATTCATTCTGAGCGGATTAATAATCAAGAACGACTAAAGAAAGTTTATAGTGAAGTTAGAGATTTATTTGAAGGGTTAAAAAAAGTCGAGGGTTGGGTCAATTTAAAGAGTGGTATTGCAAATTTAGTTTCAACTTCTTTGGATGTAGAACAAAGATTTAGAATTAAGTATGGTTATTTCCAATTAATCGTTAGTTTAAGTAATGAGTTGGATTCTAAAATTTTAGATTTAAGAAGTTTAGAAGGGGAAAAAGCAATTGCATTTGAAGGTTTATCTGTAACTCTAAAAAACTCAGCAATTGAAGCAAAAGAAATTGGTGAAACCAAATTCGCAGAAAAAACTTATGCTGATGCATTTAAGTATTTTTCAACTGCAAAAAAACAGTTTGAAGATAGCAAATCTTTTGCAGAAGTCGCAAATAAAATTATTCATCCTGATGTTCGTCGTAATGAATTAAAAAAAGTAATTGTCCGATTAGATAATTTAATTCAACTTTGTACTGGGGAGATAGAATTTTGCACAAATAAGATTAACGCATGCGAGGCAGAGTTCAAAAAATCAACAGATCCATCTCAACTCCTTCCAAGTACATCTGAAACTCCTGATGATTCTAGTAATGTAAGTTCTAATCCAGTTAGTTCAGATTCAATAGTTCCAACTCCAAAAATAGGTGGAGAATCGAAGGTGACAAATGAGTAGGTGGCTAAAAAATTTATTGCCTGGGAAAGGTAAAAAGGCTCGCAAAACTAGTGGAAGCGATACTGTTATTCCTCCACTTAGTTTAGATCAAGAGGATATTGCTAGAAAAACTGCTGAGTTTAGTCGTGAAACTGCAGCGGAACAAATTAGTGTGGATGATTTATTAACTGCAGTTCCTGCTAATTTAGAAGCTGCTGAAACTGTTGGTGACCAGTTAGGGGTTGTGGCAAAAGTAGAACAAAAAGTATCTCCTGATGTTTCAGATCTTAGGCGGCACAATAGGGTTGAATTAAAACTTGCAGAGGAAATTTTTAAAAGACTTCAAGCAGATGTAAAAAAAGTTTCTGCAAAAAAATCCGAACTTGAAGAAACAATTGCTAAGCTTAATCAGTCAAAAGTCGCATTTGATTCGTTTGATGGCAACTTAGAAGCATTAGTTTATTTGGCAAGTCAAGAAGATCACGATCTAATAAATTTAATTGGGGAATTATCTGTTACTGAACAACAATTTGGTTATCTAACTGAGTTGTGTAAACAAGTTGAGGATGTTTCAGTTGCGTATAATAAACATTTATCTCAGGCAAAAAAACCTGCAGCGTATAAAAGTAGAGCAGCAGAGCTTAGATCAATTAAGGAAAATGCTATTCGAATGAGTGCATTATTTGAAAAAAAGAAAGAGTTGTTACGTGGAATTATTGTGCATGTTCAAGCAGTAGCTGCTAAATCATTAAAAGTTCAAAAAGAAGATTTAGAATTTGAACGTGGACGCAATAAGTTATTAGATCAACAAGCAGAAAAAAGTATTCATGCGTTGGAAGATTTATTGTTATTCAAAAAAAATGAACTTACATTCTTAAATGCTCGTCTTGCAGAAGAGTTAACTGCTCAATCCGAGTTAGATCATAAATTAAAATCTTTATTTGCTGCAGCTAAAAAAACTGTTAAGTCTTTGAAGTCCAAATCAATTACATCTAAAAAAATTAAGGCAAAATTTGACGCAACTGTTAATTTAATTGATTTATTGTCTGAATTAGAATCTGTTTTGGGTAGAGTTAATTCTAGGTATCAGCATAAAACTTATGTTTTAACTGATTTGGATTTTATTTGTAGAAAATTAACTGAATTATTGTATCTTCATTTTGAAGTTTTAGATTTATCTGAAAAACATGTTGAAGAATTGTTGAAAAAAGAAAACTTAAAATCTCAAACTAATGAAGATAAAATTAGAGAGTTAAGTATTGAACTGGGAATTATCAAATCTAAATTAAGTGTTACTACAAGAACTATTGAACAATTAGAATCTGAATCAGGTCTTTTTGCAAAGCAAAGATTGGAAGCGGAACAGCAGCATCAAAAAATTAAAGAAAATAAGGGTAAAACATCCAAAACATTAGTCGAACAAAAACAAGTTCAATCAAAAATTACGGGAGAATTAAAAGAATTAATTGATATTTTAGCTCGAGCATCAGAAAAATTTTGGGTAGAAACAAAAGATGCGAAGGCGCGTCTTGCAGAACTTGACCAAAGATTTAGTGAGTTACAAAAAGAAAAAGTTGAATTAGAAAAAGAGTTAGCCTACGCACAAAACAGATCAGAAACTGAGGACTCTAATATTTTCTGGGTGGAAGCATTTCAAAAACTTGTTGCTAAACACAAAGAAGAAAAAGAAAATTATGAGTTTGCATTAGCTCAAATTCACAGAGAACTTATTTCTTTAGTTCAAGATATTTCTTCGCGTTCAGAAGCAGTTCTTGATTTATCTTTTTTAGATAATTCTATTGCTGCTCAAATTAAATCATCATTAGAATTGCTTGAAGAATTAGATTCTCAATTAACTGAATTAAATTCTTTTGAAAAATTATATTTTAAAAAATTAGTTGAACTTCCTCAGTTAATTTCAGATCCTAATCTTCTTAAGGAAGAAACAGCGAGAATTAATGATGATATCTCGTTTGTAAAATCTGAAATTAAAAGAGTGCTTAAGTTAATTAGTGCTTGCGAAGAAAAAATTGATAGCTTGGTCGATGAGACAAAAAGTATTTCTGAAGCATTTACAAAAACTAGGATTATGCTTTTAAGACGAGTTTCAGAATATGAATCTTTAATTAGTGAATTGATGTTGCGTATTGCGTCACTGACGGGTCAATTACAAGAAGAACATTCCAAATTTGACGTGTCTAAAGGTGAAGTTGCAAAATCACAAAAAGATTATGGGGAAGTTGTTAGACAGATTGATCTTTTGCGCGCAGAAGTAATTGGGTCACATAATTCTTTAGGTTCAGGATCAGATCATTCATCTCGCTTAGCACGCTCCATGAAATTAGCGTCTGATCATGCAGTTCAAATGGGAACTAAATTGAAATCTGCAGTTAGAAAATCTCAAGTAAGTGCACAAAGTGTTTTGTCTTCAGTAAGTTTACTGGTGTTAGAACAAAGTCAAGCAATTAAATTTTTAAGAGAAAATGTATCTATATTGAGGGGTGATTTGGCAAGTAGTGATCTTACAATCCAAGAATTATCAGAAGGGATTGATAATTATGTTTCATTATTGGATAATCAAAATGAAGATCATAAATCTAAAATTGCTTCACTAACTCAACAACACGAAACAAAACTTGCAGATTTAACTGCGGCTCATGCAGGGGAAATTGCAAGAATGAATCAACAACATGAATTGAGTGTTGCGGCATTAACTCAGTCAAATGAACAAAGTGCAGATGGATCTGATTCGGTTGCAACAAGAATTACAAAATTAACTGAGCATCATGTGAGGCAGATTGAAGATTTACAAATTAGGCAAGGTCAAAGAATTGCTGAATTAGGGCAGGCTCATGCAGTTGTTGTTGCTGAGTTGAAACGACAAGCACAAGTTGCAAATTCTGCTGCTGGCGATATGGGGCGAGAATTAGCTGAGTCTCAACAAACAGCAGCAATGGCAAGTCAAGAGAATATAAGGTTAAACAGGCTAGGTCTTTTGATGGTTGCAAAACTTAGAGGTATGCGAGAAAAATTAGCACAAGAACAATCTGATAAACTAAGAATTGAGGCAGATGTTGAACGTTTAAATGGGCAAATTAGTGATTTGTCTAGGAAGTTATTGATGTCAGAAACTTTATTTAAACAAACCGAATTAGAATTGAATAATTTAAAAAATGAACGAGAAAGAACTGAAAAAGAAATTTTGCAAGTGGGTATTGAAAATCAAGCAGTTAGTTTGTATTTTAATGAGCGATATGATGCTGCATTAGTATTAATGGAGAGAGCATTTGTGTTAGCTCAAGAAATTGCGTATCCTGATGAAAAAATAACTCAGATTAAAGAGTTTATTGTGCATATTAGGAAATTAAAATCTGAGAAAATTCCTGTGTTAGTGGGAGTTTTGACCCCGCATGTTGCAGTTCATAAACATCCTGATTCTATTATTGGTAGTGTTGAGGATGTTGAATTTTTATGTGATGATTCTGAACTTATAACAAATCGAGAAATTTTGTTAAATAAAAAAGAAATTTCATTTGGAACATCTAATGAATCTGATGTTGTTATTAGATTTGTAGATCTGCGTTATCATGAGGAGTTAGAACCTTCAACTATTAGGGGGTTAGTTCCTAGTCAATTTTGTATAACTCATTCTGCTAACGGGTATTGTTTAGAAAACAAATCAGGAACTGGGATGATAATTAATACTGATTCGGTTAAAACTGAATGCATACTTAATGATGGAGATGTTATTTGGTTAGATTCAGAAAGAGAATTTGGGTTCGTATTTAATTTAGTTAAAAAATCAAATATTTTTGAGTGGGAGCAATTTCATATTAATTTTAAATCTGAAATAAAAAATAAAACTCCTAAAAAACCAATAGTTGCAATTGGGGATATTCATGGCGATTTTTTCCGTCTAGCTAATGTTTTAAAGCAAGCAAAAATAATTAATAATAATCTCGACTGGATTGGTGGTAAAAAAGTAGTTTTTATTGGGGACTATGTTGATCGTGGAGGGCAAACCTTTATGGTTCTTGATTTGCTTAAGCATTTAAAATCTCAAGCACCTGCTGATGAATTTGTAATGTTGTGTGGTAATCATGAAGGTATGTTTTTAGGTGGTTTAAGTGGTATGGCTGCACATAATATTGAATTGATGTCTCAGTGGTTTGTCAATGATAGAAGATCAGAAGATAATGGCAGTAAAAAGATGTTTAATTATTTGTATGGTGTAAGGTTAAAAGAATATGTTGCGATTCAATCAGTTCTTGCAGAATTAGATGGAACATATGCTTCATTTTTGAGTAGGTTAAATCCTGCATTGCTTCACGCAAAAGTTTGGTACTCTGGATTGTTTGTTAATGATTATTTTAAATTTTTAAAAGAATCAATTCAAGTTATGCATGTTGATTCAAATATTTTATTTGTTCATGCGGGAATTCCAGTTATTAAAAAAGAAAAAAGATTTTTTGATAGACGGGAATTTTTAGATTGTTGTATGCAATTACAATCAAGAATACGTGCTGATAATATTCAAGTAAGTGATGTATTTGGACCACAAACTCCGTTATTTGCAGGTGATGAAAATGGTCGTGTGTGGGAATGGTATAATATTGAAAATAAAAAAACAAAGAATACTTTATTTGATGAGCAAAATCCAATTAAGAAATTAGGTTATGTTGCATTAGTTCACGGGCATACTGAGCCTCAAAGTATTGCGCTTGCAAATCGGCAATTCAAACAAAAAGATACTGCTCGTTATAATATTGATTTTGGAATGTCTAATTTCTATAATAGGAGTTATGGGGGGTGGCTTGCAATTTCAACTGAAGGTAAATTTCAAATTCATCGTGCAAGTACCTCGTCTGATTCAGAAAATAAATCAAATCTTGACGCATTAGATTATGTTGTGGGTAGAAAAGCAAAAGAAGAGCAGGTATTGGAGTCTCCTTCATTTTGGCCAAAGTGGGCAAGGTTAAAAAGATCAAAACCCAAATCCGAAGCAGATTCGAACTAATTTAATTCATAATAAAGTTGAATAATTTATCAAATAAAAAAATAAAACTTAAATTAAAATAAAATACAAATTTAAAAATTTAAAATAAAAAATTATGATATTACATTATAAAATAAAAATATTTATATACCATAATTAATTAGAATTTAAAAAGAGCTGTTAAAATGAATAAAAAGGGAGCATTAAAGGCAATTTTATTACTAGTTTTAGTTATTTCGTTAATTGGTATTTTCGCATCTTCAGTTAGTGCGGGTCCACTTGATTCAATTAATAGTTTTTTTTCGCAAGGAAAATATCAAAATTATAGTAAGATGATTGATTTCTTTTTATTTTTCACGTTATTCTTCGCAGCAGCATTTCTTGCTTTTTCAAAATGGTTTGGTGGTGGATTTGGTAATGCTGGTTCTGCAAAAGGTGCAGTTATAGGGTTATCTTTTGCTATTGGTTGTTTACTTTCATTTGCAATTGTGACTGTTACTAATTTTTCTGTTACTAATTTATTTCCTATCGCAAAGAATTTTATGCTGGTTATATTCTGGCTTGTATTATATGGTATTCTGAGTAATGATGCACTTATTGGTGGTGAGTCTTGGACTTCTAAAATAGTTGCAGGTGTTCTTGCAGGTATTCTTGCATTTGTATTATTCAATATTGCAATTAATTACGTTTGCTTAATGGAACCTAATCGTAATGATCCTCAATGTATGGAAGGTCTTGTTCCAGGAATGAGAGGTCTTGCTAAGTGGATTAATCCGAGTTGGTTTGACGGTAGTTCTAGTGGATCTGGAGATTCTGGATCTGGTACTTCAGGTGGAGCATCTGGTGCGGGGTTAGGTGGAACTGGTTCGGATGATGGCAAAGGCTCAGGTGGTACAACTCCTGTAAAAAAAGGCATTTGTCGTTTAGATGGTAATTTTAAATATGATACAATTGATTTTGTTACTAAAGGTAATATCGCAGATTTTTCTAGAAGAGTTAAAGCTGCAGGTATAAATCAAGTTTATGTTTATGGGTTCGCATCAAAAGAAGGTGGTGAATCCCATAATGCTGGTTTAAGTACTAGGCGAGCAAAAACTGTTGAGTCTGAAATTAATTCAGTGGGTGTTGGATTAAGTGTTTCTGTTAGTGGTGAAGGTGAAACTGATCTATTTGATGGTACATATCCTCCTAATCGTAGATTTATTATTTCAACTCAATCATTGGGCGTGTTTACTCCTGCTCCAAGTTTAGGATCTTCAATTTTTGATTGTGAAAAAGAAGTTCCACCAGTTCCTGTTTGTAAAGTTGATAAAGATTGTAAGGCGGGAGAGAAGTGTGATGATGGAAAATGTATTCCTATGCCTATTCCTCCTCCAGTTTGTACAAAAGATAGCGAGTGTAAAGCGGGAGAAAAATGTGTTAATGGTGCTTGTGTAATTCCAACTCCTCCGAAAAAAACTTGTCTTGATGATTCAGATTGTGCTTCAGGAGAAGAATGTGTTGATGGTTCGTGTATTGCATCAAACAATTCTGGATCAAGTTTGCCTTGGTGGGCTTGGGCATTAATAATTGGAGGGATATTATTACTAGTACTTGGCGGAGCTTTTGGTTTTCGTAAGTTTACTGATAGGAATAGAACTCTTAATACTGAACTGGATCAAATAAGGCGGTTACTTTTACTCGCACAAAAAAAGATTCATGTTCTATCGCACACCATGCATAATCTTCCTCGAGGGTATTTAGCAAGTCCTGCTTATAATCAAGAAATGGCTAAATTAAAAAAAGCACTTCAAACAAAATCTATTACTGGGATGAAAAGAGCAGTTAAAAAATTATTTGATGATGCTTCGTTTATTCCTGGATTGACTGGTGCTGATCGTGTTAGATTAAGAGATGATTTTATCGAAACTGGTTATGTGTTAAGGAAAGCTGAAAGATTAGTTAATGAAAAATTTTATCATTTATTTCATTCAAGATATAATCGCGCAACAAGATTAATTAATCGTTTAGAAAAATTAACAGTGTCGCCAATTGTAAATCCTGATGGTAGTGTTTTATTTATTTATCATAATGATTCAACTGATGTTTTAAGTGCAAAAGTTCAAATTAGAACTCCTGGTGCAGTAAGTCCAACAACTCATGATTTAGTTGCAAAACATAATCATATTTGGGATTTTCAAACTCCTGCAGGCCAACCTGATGGTCAATATCATTATAGGTATGCGATTACTTATAGAAATCCTGCAGGCAATCTTACTCGTCTAGAGTCTGATGAACTTCATGGTTATAAAGATGCTAGTGGGCAATGGTCTACTTTTACAAAATAAATGTTATATCCAAATAAATGTTACATGAAAAATAAATATTATGTCCAAATAAATGTTTTATCAAAAAGTAAGGTTATATTTACAAAATAAATTTCAAAATAGGTGTTATAAAAAATGGTTGCAGTCCCTTTACCCAAAAACGAACCTGTGGATGTTAAATCTTTGGCAGCACAAATAGCTCAAGCTAGATCTGCGTTTGAAAATATAGATTTTAAAGGTGCAATGGTAGCTCTTGATCATGCTTTAGCTAAAGAACAAACTGTAGCGGGTGAAGAAAACGCGTTTGAGCGAGAAGAACATGAACTCGCAGATAGAAGACGTGAAGTGCCGAAATTTAGAGATATTAAAAAAGAACGTGCGGCTCGTGGAGAATTAGAAGAAAAAGATGAACTTACTGTTGATGAGTTTTTAAGAATTCTTGAATTTAATGTGGCAGAACCAAGTAATAATGTTCATACATTGCTTGTTCAAAAATTTATTAAGTTTAGAAATAAAAAATTCCAAATTTTAAATTATCATCAAAAACATGTTATGTTAGCAGGATTACATGAAGTAGAACACATTCCTGGTATTCCTGCAGGGTGGATTCCTTGCACAAAACATGTTTTAGAAAAAGTTTTAACAATTGCAACAAACCCTGTTGTTGAAAAAATGCAGCCTGAAGTTAGTGCAGCTGAACTTTGTCGCTATATTATTTTTATTCGTGCTCAAGGTTCAAATGATTCTGTGATTAAAGAGCATGTTCTTAAACATAAAGTCCGGCATGGTAGTCATTATGCTATTGTTGACGATTATCATCACAAAAATGGCAAAGATTTTATTCATTTTCATGAGTATCCAAAGCACATTTGGATTCCATTAAATCCCACTGCGGTTAATGATGCAGTTATTGTAACTCGTAATTTAAAACAAATTGAATTATTACTTCATAAAAAAGCACCGTATAAAATTGCCAATCTTGTTCAATTTATGAAAAGAAGCAGTCCTTCTGATGCTTTAATTAATGACCATTTAATTAGATCATTTAGAGAATTTGATAAAGCCTTTTCTCCTGACATAGTGGAGGATTTAGTAAGAATTAGAACTTATTTTGTAAGTTTTTAATTTTTTGTTAGGGTTAGTTTTTGGATCTTAAAAAATTGTGATTGCAATTGACAGGGTTAAACTGCGATTGGCAGGAATAAATATAAAATTGTTAAATTTTATTTATAAATTCACATTCGAGAAATTATTTTTCAAAAAATATTTTTAAAAACGAAATGTTTATATAATATAAAACAACAAATGTATACTAATCGTATATTTTTAGTATATTTTAATATATTATTTTAATATTTAATGTATATTAACAAATTACGTTTGGTTCGTTGAATCAAAAATTGGTGAAAAAAGAGGATGAGTGAGCGAAAATTTTTATTAACATTATTAGTAGTAATTACCTTTCTAATTTCTAGTTCATTTGCTTTTGGTTTAGATTGCGAAATTAGTTCTGTTAGTGGTGATTTTGATCTTGATTGGGGCGAGCCAGGTAGTGGTAATGATTTTAATTTAGTTGATTCTGTTGAAATTCCATTTAAAGTTGTAATTGATGGTAAACGCACTGTTGGAACTGATAATTGCCCTCCTAAAAGCGCCCCCTTTAAATTAGAAGTTACTTATGTTCATAATGATCCTGTTAAAAAAACGTATCAAAATTATTTGTATCAAACAATTAATTCTAATTTTGCTAGTTATGATAAAACTCAAGAATATTTTTATTCTGGTGAAAAAGGGTTTTCAAAAATTATTATTACTTATGCTAAACTTAAAAGTTTAGGTGTTTCCCCTCCGTTTAATGGAAAAATTAAATTAAGAGTGCATTATCTTGGTGCTATTAAAGATAGAACAGTTGATTTAGTCGATAAAAAATCTGAACAATGTATAGGTGTTACAAATCCTGAAGAGTATGCGTTAAGAGGTAAACATTTAGTACTTAAAGAAACTAAAGGAGTAAATTTAGAAAAAAAACAACTAACTTACACTGCTTTGGAATATAGATCTCAAAATAATCTATTTTTTAATGGTGTTTCTTATTCTAGATATCTTGGTCAAGGAGATAAAAAAGCTTGTATACCTAAAGATTTGCCTGAATTTATGTGTGAGTCTGAACTAGCTGGAGATTATTTAGTTGATAGTTTTATTTCTGGCGCCATGTTTGTTTGTCAATACGGCGATAAACTTCCTGACACAAAAACTTGTCATTCTAAAATTCCTAGTAGAGTTGTTTCAAAAATTCCTGGCAAAGATACTCATATAATGTATAATAATGTGGAGTATGAATTAAAGCAAGGAAAAGTTCAGTGTGAAAATAAAAACTACACTCAATATATTAATGTAGGTTCCGAATGTCATTGTATTGAAGGCGCGCATGAAAAAATATGTGTTGAAGTTCGTGACTGGTGGATTAATGATGTTAAGTCAATTTTTAATTCTAAAGAAACCCTAACTGAAAAAGGGGATGATTACGAAAGTAAAATTAAAGTTCTGGGTACTGCAGAGTTTGAAGGAACGAATTATCCATATACTATTATGAATGACAAAGTTATTTGTATTAATGATCAAAATAAAAAATCAACACCAAAAAAAACTACTAAAACAAAACCTAAAAAAATAGAAGTTGGAAAAACAATCAATGGTGTTTGTAGATTGGACGTAGAATTTGATTATAATAAGGCTGAGCCAAAAATCTCAGACACAGATCTTCAAGATTATCTTCGTGGTGCATTAGCACAAGGCACTGGAATTCATATTTATACGTTCGCATCTCCTGAAGGATCAGTTAAAAAGAACTTGGTTCTAGCAGAGAAGCGTGCTCAATCAATTGAACATAAAATTGCCGATATTGCAATTGCAATGGGAACTTTCGCAAATCCTATGGTTCAAATTCATCCTATTGGTGAAATTCCAAAAACTTTTTCAAATAATGGTTTTGGTTCTGATAGGCGAGCAGTAATATCAACTGAATCTATTTCATTTACTGGATCTGATTATTCTAGTTTTTTGCCTGCGCCTTCTTTGGGTAGTTTTACTGTTGATGCATGTATGCCTCCTCCTTTTGATGAGTCAAAAGTTCCTGAGGGTGTTAAGTGCATTGATGATCTGGGTTGTTTTGTAAAACAAGGTGCTGACTGGTACAAATGTTTAGATCCTCAGTGTGTACAAAAAACTAAATTAAATCCAAACAATCCTGAAGATAAACGTATTATTTATCTTTTAGAAGGTCACACAGAATTATCTAAAACTGATAAAGAAAATTTTGATAATGCTAAAAAGTTACTTATTGATGCTAAAAAATTAATTGAAGACTCAAATAAGCTTGATGCAGATCCGGGTTTATGTTTATTAAATTGTGAAGAGAATGAAATTAACTTAAATCAAAGAAGAGATTTAAGAAATGCAGCAGTTGATAAAATATCGAAAGCTCGTAAGATTTTATTTGAATTACATAATAAATTCAAGGTTGAATAAAAAATAAACTAAAAAAAGATGAAACAAAAATTTAATTTATTAAAACTTGTACCTTTTTTGATTATATTACTAGTTAGTTCTTCATTTGTTTTAGCACTAGATCAAGCTCAAGTAACAACTACAATTGGCGAGTCTAATGATCTTATTAAAGCACTTATTAGTTCAAGCATTTCTGTTGAGGAATTAGATGACATTAAGTCTTTTGTTGAGACTGCAGATTCTGATAATGGAGCAGTTTTTGGATCTTCTGATTTAATGGCACTTTGGAATTCCAAGTATCTTGAACTTAGTGGGGATGATCCTACTTCAGTTGTGAACGAGGGAGAGTCTGATTCTATTTTGCCTTGGTATTGGTGGATTGCAGCAATAGCGATTTTATTATTGATTTGGTTATGGATTAGAATTAGACGAAAGTCTAATGAAAACACTGAGAAACAAGAAAAAGAGTCTGAAAAAGATGAATCTAAACTGGAACATTTAGAAAATGAATTATTAAAACTTTGGAAGATTAAAGAAAGTCTTATTAAAAAAAATCTTGAAGAAGTTCGTCATTTAACAGAAGAAGAAAAACATAAATCTCAAGTTCAAAAAGAACCGAAGCGAAGTTTAAGTTCAGCTTTAAGCGGATTAAGAAATAAAGATAAAATTTCTGATGCAAAAGATTTAGCAGATTTGAAATCTAGAATTAAAAAACATAAAGTTATTCAAGGATCTAAAAATCAATTTTCGGGAGATCAAATTGTAACTATTATTGATGGAGTATTGAGTGATTTTTATAAAATTGGTAAAAAACAAGGGATGCCTGAAGCATTTATGGCATTGGATAGATTGGCAATTAAGTTAACTCAATCAGAAGGCATTAGGGGTAAGTTTGTAGAGTTAGTTCATAAAAAATATGATCAAAATTAATAGTTTACTAATATTTAATTATAATATGATATTTAGAACATAATATTTAAAAAAATAAATTTAATAAAAATGGTTGAAGCACACGTTAAACGGATTTTGGAACATGATGATATTATTGCAAATATTAATGCAGTTCTTAATTATCCTAGAGATCAAGAGTTTGGTAAAGAACAATTTATGAAGTTTTTACAATTAAATCAAGTTCAACTTGATGAACATATTAGAGTTGCAGTTGAGAGTCAGGCGTTAAAACCTGTGCATGCTCAAGTTGAGATTAGGTTCTTAAAAGAACATTTGGGTGTTTATAAAACTCCTGAGTCAGGATTAAAAAAAGTTATGTCTAAGTTTGGTTTAAAAGAAATAAATGCAGGATCAATCGCAGCAATTTATATTGCAATTTATAGTGAAACTGATAAAATTCAAGTTTTAAATAAATTAAAAATATTGTGTAAACATATTGTTGAAATTTCAAATAAAGAGTCAAAACTTGTTAAAGACATGAGAGCACTTGAAGAAGATATTTTGGCTCACTTAACTAAAATTGAAATTAATGTTTTAGGTAAAGGCGCTAAACAAGAAGTGCAAAAAGAAGAAAAAGAAGCAGATGCAAAAGAAAAGCTTCTTGAAAATGATAATTTATCGGAAGTATCAGCAGAAGTTCAAAAAATGATTGATGACAAACGAATTGTGCTTAATCAAAAGACTGGACGTATTGAAATTACTAAAAATCCTAAATCATTGGAAGATCAAGAATTATTACTTATTAAATTTTTAGCAGTTACATTACATTTTTTACATATATCTTCACTTAGATTTTTATGGATTTTAAAAGAACAAGATGTTCAACTGGGTAATGAAGTTAAACTTATTGATAAAATTCTTTCAATAAATGGTAAAGAAGATGCTTTACTAAAATATTTTGAAGAGATGCTTAAAGAAAAAGAGCTTTTAGTTTCAGATCCAAATCCTAATCAGTTTCAACGTATTGATATTTATCATGAGAAGTTTTTAATTGATAAAATATTTGGTTATGTTCAACAACTTAAAATTAAACTTGAAGAGTTAAATAAAGTAATTACTGCTCGTAAAAAAGGTCATTTTTTAATTCCTTTAAAAAATGTTAAGGTAAGTGTTAGTCATGTATTTGAAGGCAAGCACGAGTATGTTGAGAATACTGAGATTCGATTAGAAGATTGCGAATCACCAGAAGTATTAGTTGGTAGTTCAAAAGTATTAGGTAATTGGGTTGTAGTGAGTGATAAAAAAAATGTTATTCCAAAGATGTTCTCAATTTCAAAAGACTGGAAGATTTCAGTATTCAAAAGAAATACTCCTACAGTTGATGACCCGGGAAAACTAGCATTCGCGCCAGTAGTTGTTAAAAGATCTGATGGTTGGTTCTATTTATCGTTAGAGGATTTACCTTTACTAAAACTTTTAGAAGATAAAACTTTCAAATCCCAATTAAAAATTCCTAAAAATCAAAAAGTCTATATGATAAATCCAGTTAAAGAAGAATTTGTTTTAGCAGATGGTGATATCATTCAGTGCGGCACTCTAGACACATTTAAATTTGAAGTGCGCGATGAAAGCGGAAAAGTTGTTAAGCAAAATCCTCTAGACGTTGAAACAGAAAAAGTTAAAGAGAAAAAGAAAGAACAAGATTATGAGGATAATTTATTGGATGCAATTACTGAGTGGGATAATGAGTCTAAAAATTCAAAACCTGCACTAGCTAATTGTGGGTTTAATGATTTAATTAATTTCTTAGTAAATAACAAAAAACTCGGGGGAAATATTGAGGATATTTGTAAAAAAGCAAGTATTGATAAGTCTGATTTAATTGATTTTTGGATGTATACTCTAGCAGGTAAAAAAGAACTTATTGCGTTAAGTATTGCAAAACCTCAAAAAACCAATAAAGATGGTTTGCCTGAATACAAATTTGAAGAATTAATGGCACTTGAAAATTCATTTAGAGAACTTAAAGATCATATGTTAAGATACAATGAAACATACAAAAAAATTGCACGTAAAAAAAGATATGTGTACATTGCATTTAAACTTCCTGAAGAGCTTAAGTTTAATGATTTAGATCATTTATGTGCGCATTATAACATTCTTCGTCAAGGTTTTGATTATTTATGGGAAATGTTAACATTTGGAAAACCCGTGTCTGATTCAGAACGTGAAGCTCGCGCTAAATTAGCTGACGAATTAGATAAAGCAGTTCGTGCTTGGGATGATAAAACGTTTCATTCAGGAGATATTGAATTAAAATCTGGTTGGCTAGAATTTATTAATGGACTTTGTGAACATTTAAACATTACAGGGGATAAATTAATTGGACAACTTCAGAAAAAATTTGATTTAACTACTGGTGGTTTGAAAGAGTTATGGATTTCAACTAACTCTGTAGAAAAATGGGCTGAGTTAAAAAGTGTAACTCCTGCAAAACTTAGAAAGATGTCTTTTAAAGATATTAATATTTTAAATAAAAGTAACTAAACAGTCATATTCAAGGATTATTTTATTATTACCTTAAATTTTTTAAATTAAAAATTAAAATGTAGAAAATATTAAATATCAGCTGATTATATAAACTCATATTCGGTTGGTCATTAATCATTATTATATAAAAGAACGAGGTGTTTATTATGAAACCTGAAGATAAAAGAAAATTACTCGAGCAAATTCATCATGGGCTTTCTAGAGTACATATTGCGGGAGTTAAAGGAGAAAAACTCCACGGCATAATTAGATATATGGCAACAAAGTTAGAATCAAAACATGCACATAATGATGAAAAACATATTGATGCAGATATGGCACATCTTGAGGAAGCAATTAAAGGACATTTAATTAGGCATGCACAAGATGATGAAAAACACATCATTACTGAGTTAGTTCATGCTTTTGAGATGATGTATAGTTTAATTCATTCAACTGCGCTTTACAAAAAGCATGATTTGGAAGAAATTCAAGCAATTGAAGCTGCATTAATTAAGTTGAAAGTTAAAGATCCAAAAATCAGAAAATTCTTTGAAGGGATTGTTAATGCTTGGAAAGCAGATGTTAAACAACAAAGAGAAACCATTAATGCAACTTATGCTCGTGCAGAAGGAGGTCATGGTTTCAGAAATGTTATGACTGATGTAGTTAAAACTGAAGGTTATATGAAATATTTTGGAGAGTACCGTCTTGTTCGTGATATTAGAAAAACTGATTCTAGTGTAGAACATATGGTTGCTGAGATAAAAAAACATCCAGATCTAAAAAAATTATTAGAACGACTTCAAGTTTTAGAAGATAAACTGCATAAAGATTTTGCGAAATTTGATAAACTTGTTTTTACAAGTTGGGATGCATTAAACAAAAAAATCTATGAGTTTTTACAAATTATTGCGCGTGCAGTTGGAATTCATGAATTGCCAGCACAAGATGATAAAGATGTTAAAGATTTAACTCATGAAATTGTTCAGCGTCTTGAAGTTGCATATCTTCATAATTTAAGAATTGTTGATGTTCAACTTGAAGGAGAGATTAAACAAACTGCGGCTTTAGCTAAACGTCTTGGTTAATTTTTTTAATTTTTTTATTTCTTTCTGTTTCTTTTTTTTTTATTCATATACTTATGACATATATTAAACATTTTTTTGTTTTAATATTCTGATTTTATTTTACCGAAAGTATTATATACCAATTAATCCTGTTTTATAAATAATATATTATTAGATATACAGTTTATTTAATTTAATAATTATGGGGTATTATTCATTGTTAAAAGTTATAAAAACTTTTAGCACTATAGGACACAATATTTTAGTATTGAGTTCTTTATTTTTTTAAAAGAGGTGTTTTGAAATGCTTGAGACTCGTGATTTTGTTGCTATGTTTGTTGGTATTGCAATTATTGCATTAGGGCTACTTCCCTTACTGAGTAAGTTGGGTGTTGGTCCATCTTGGTTTGCACTATCATTGCCTACAAATATTCTAAGTTATGTTATTGCTGCAGGAGCGTTATTTCTTGTGTATGCATCAATTATTGAAATTACTAATAGTAATGGTATGGGTAGTATTTCCATCATTGTTGCTTTGGTATTATTATCAATTGGATTACTTCCAATACTTAATGGATTTGGCATTGGTCCTGCATTTTTTAGTTTAAGTTTTTTAGCAGGTCTTGGAGATTATTTATTCCATATTATCTTTATTGTTGAAGGATTCTTTTTATTGATATCTGGATTCTTAATGGAGATGTAATTTAATTTTTTTAATTTTTTTTTCATTAAATTTAAGGTTTGATTCTTATAAAATAAAAATGATTAGTTTAAATCCGTTTAGAAAACATGGGTATCGACTCATTCAAACATCTGGTTTGGTAGTTGAGATTATTAGATTAGTTGTTGAATTCTATGAGGTTTACAAAGATTTTCTTCTTTTGCATGCAAAGTCTGAATCTGAAGTTTCCGAATTAAATCATTTGTTAGTTGAATTAAATAAAATTGAGTCTGCAAAAAAAAGACATCATATTGTAAAACAACATAAAAAACAAGTTCTTCAAACACAAAAAGACTTTGAAACTGCATTTAGGTATTTAGGTGATGCTTTAACTGATTTAGAGGGTGTAGTTTTAGATGATGATACTTTATTATTTCGTGAAGCAAACTCGTTAGAAAAAGCAGCGGATTTAGTTTCTCATCCTGCGTTTATTGTTCCTATTAATGAAAAAAGAGCGCTTGTTCATAAAATTGATCATTTAATTGAAAGAATGGTTGAAGCACAACATCATTTTTGGATTATATCAAAAGCAGAAGCTCGAGGGTTTACTAAAATTGAACTTTTATCTTTGAGGGGGCCCAGGTCTCATAAGCGTCGGTTAAGACATAATGCGGTTGAAGTAAGAACAGTTATTACTAAAATTGATGAATTACAAAACTCATTAGATGAGGTTAAAAATCATGTTGAGTTACATAGGAAACTTGAAGAGTTAATTGCATTATATCATGAAGAATTTGAAGATTTGGAACATATCATGCATGAAGGGCATGTTCTTATTCACACCTCTGAAAAATTATTTAAAGAAATTTCAGGGGAGGCGAAATCAAATAATATGCTTCATTTGAAAAAAAGTATTGGTGCAGTTCACAAAAAATTTGGCAAGGTATTAAAATCTATTCAACAACAAGCTCTTCGAGAATATATGGATTTAGAACATATTAAAACACGCGCTCAAGAACGTCATGAGTTTATTGATGAACAAAAACAAATTCGTGATAGGGCTGCATAAAATAAATTTGTGTGTATAAAACATTATCTGTGAATTTGCAAATTATATGTTTTTATTATAAAAATTAAAAAAAGGGTGTAATAATTATGGAACGAACTTTTTTACCTGCATTTATTGGAGCTTTATTTTTTACTTTAGTTTCAATAATTCCTGGATTGTATTACGTTAATGGATTCTTTTTGTTTTGGTTATTTTTTGGTTCACTTATAGCCTCGCATGTGTATCATAAAAAGCATGGTGAGCATGTGACTGCTGAACAATCTTTGTTTATGGGTGCATTGACTGGAATTTTTGGAGTGGTTATGACAGTTCTTGTTTGGGCGTTAGGTGATTGGTTTGTTGTTCCATTCTCTCCTGTAATTAGATTATTTAATCTTCAATTATTTTCTAGTCCTGATTTGTTTTTTCAAGTTTTAGGTGTGGGTTTTGCCCTGGGCGGATTATTAGGTATGCTTTATGGTTTGAAAGCAAGATTTATTCACAAGATCGCGCACTCTGTTGATTTCAAAAAAGCTTTTGTGTCTTCAGGAATTGTTGGTGGTGCAGTTTTAATCATTGCAGGGGTTGTTCGATTATTTTTCTTACTTGCTGTGTCTGAGTCAACAATTGCTGTGTTAAATAAGATATTTTTAGGTTTATTTGTTATTTTGTTAGTTGTTGGCGGTTATTATTTTGTTTGGGTATATGATCGTTGGGCTAGTAAGTATATTAAGTTGTATAGAGAAGGTTTT
Source organism: Candidatus Woesearchaeota archaeon (assembly GCA_018675335.1). Taxonomy (NCBI): domain Archaea; kingdom Nanobdellati; phylum Candidatus Woesearchaeota; species Candidatus Woesearchaeota archaeon. The sequence continues at coordinate 36,427 of JABGYH010000007.1, read as the reverse complement.
TTGTTTGGATTTTTAATTTCATTTATTGTAACTTTAGTTTCATTTTTGTTTTTCGTTACAAATAAGATTGGTTGGAAATTTTTTACTTTAGAAGATTTTGGAGCATTTACTTTGGTGGTACTTTTCGCATCTTGGATTTTTACAATTCCAACAAGTCTTGGGTGTTTAATTGGTATTTGGAAAATTAAACCACATCACAATTCAAAGAATCGTATTGAATTGATGTATGAACATAAGGTTAGATCTAAGCATTTAGAAAAAAAGAAGACGATGGTATCAAAACATATTTCTCCGACTAAAAAAATAACTAAGACTAAGATAGTTAAAAAGAAATTGGTTAAGAAAAAAGCACCTAAGAAAGTTGTTAAGAAAAAGACAACAGCAAAGCAAAAAAAAGGGATAACTTCAAAAAATAGTCTTAAATCTAAACCAAACACGAAATCTAAATTGCAACCTAAGTCTAAATCTAAACTTAAATCTAAACTTAAATCTAAACCTAAATCTAAACCTAAATCTAAACCAAAACCTAAAAAGAAATCTAAAGTAAGATCTACTGTAAAAAAGAAAACAAAAAAATAAATATCTTAATTATATTTTAGATTAAAAAGTTTTATAAAGTATAATTTGTTAAAATTTTTAAACGAGGTGATGTTAATGAATATTGTTCTTAAAAAAAAGCCAAAGAATCCGGTGATTATTGAAGGATTTCCAGGATTTGGTCTTGTAGGTACTATTACTACTGAATTTCTTATTCATGAATTAAAAGCTAAACAAATTGGAGCAATTCATGCAAATGAACTTCCTCCATTAGTTGCGATTCATGATGGTGAGTTAGTTCAACCAATAGGAATTTATTATGCGGAAAAACAAAATTTTGTGATTTTACATATTATGACTAATATTAAAGGTCTTGAATGGGAAATTTCGCAAGTGTTAATGAAACTCGCAAAAGATTTAGGTGCTACCGAAATTTTATCTTTAGAGGGTGTGGGAACACAGGCAATGCAAGATTCTACTAATGCGTACTTTTATGCTAATCAAAAGAAGAATGCTAATAAATTTCAAAAGATTGGTATGAAACCATTAAAAGAAGGTATTATTTTGGGTGTGACGTCAACATTATTGTTACAAGCAGAATCAAAACCTAGTCTATCTTGTATTTTTGTTGAGACTCATTCAAACTTGCCGGATAGTAAGGCTGCAGCAAAAGCAGTTGAAGTTATAGATAAATATTATGGCTTAAAGATTGACTATAAACCTTTACTTGAACAAGCTCATAAGTTTGAAGAAAAAATTAAGGGTGTGATGGAAAAAGGTATGGTTGCACAAGAAGAAAGTCAAAAAAAGAATTTAAGTTATCTTGGTTAAGATTTTTTTTAATTTTTAACTTTTTTTAATTTTTATTTTATCTTATTTTTATTTGGTATTTTTGTTATTTTAGTTCTAAGGTTATTCGTTGTAATGATTTGGTTATTGATAATAAATTCATGATTGCGGAATAATAATGAATTAGTATTACTGGATCAATTTTTTTGGTTGTTTCTTTTATTGCATCTGCTTCTACTGTATTTCTTGACAGATCATATAGTTTGTTTTGTAATTTCATTATTTCATTAAAATCTTTTTTCAAAAAGCATTCATAAATTTTATTTTGGATTTCAAATAATTCTTCGAGTAAGTCTGACTTTTTTGGGTTAAGTTTAATTATTTTTTTACCTAGATAAAATAAGTTTGCACTTAATCTTTCAAGTCTTGATGCAAGATAATAGTATGCGTAAGTTTTATGATCTCCATATTTATTTTGGTGTATTGTTCTTCTGCAATGATTGCTTAAACGCAAATTCATATTAAATAATTCGGTTATTTCTTTTAACTTTGTTTGATTCCATTCTTTTTTTAACGTTTCAGCAATTGTTTTTGAAACTTGAATCATTTTAGTAATTAGTAAATCTACTGGTGTGTCATGATCATTTAGAAAACAACGTATGATTAGTTTTTCTTTTTCTGCCGATACTATTTCTAGTCCTGTAAATGTAGTTATTTCTTTTTGTATTGTGCTAAGATTTGGTAATAGTTCTGATTTTATAATTATTTCATTGTAGCCTGCATCGTATGCTTGTGCGAGTGCGTATCTTATTTGGTAGCTGCAATTTCTAGCATTTTCGGTTGATATGTTTATTGTTGTGCTTTTTATTGTTGTTTTATTTGAGAATGTTGAAATGCGTAAATCGTTATCTAGTGGACTTATTTCTATTTCATCGCCTGAATTAAGGTTATGGTCTCGTATCCAATTGATTGGAAGTGTTACGGTGAGTGCTTTTTTTCCTTGGGTTACTAGTTTTCGTTTCATCTTATTTCTAGCTTTGCCCTGTTTATATATAAATGTTGCTGATTTATAGAAATACTAGTATTTTATTCTTTAATACTATGAGTACTATTTTTGAGCAAAGATCTATTGGATTGTGTGAGTTGGGGGTGTTGGTCGTGTGGAGGGTGTAGTGATTGTGTGGTTGGTGCAAGGTTAATAGTTACATTTCAACAAATTCTGTTTTTACTTCTTTAAGTGACGTAAGTGTTTTTATTTTTACAACTCCTTTTCTAGAAATAACATTTTTAATTAAATTATAATATTCATCTTGGTCTTTTACTCTAAGTTTTACTATTAATTCCCAATCGCCAGTTATTACATCTACGCTTTCTATCTCGTCGTGTTTGGCAAGGTCCTTTCCAATTCTTTCTGGATCGCCATATTCGTCAGGTGATAAATTCAAAAGTACAAATGCAGTGAATCCGCAATTGATTTTTTTATGATTAAATACTGCTTTGTAAGTTTTTATTGCACCTATCTTTTCTAATTTTTTTATGTTGTAATGTATTGTGGTGGCTGGCTCTTTTATTTTGCGTGCTATTTGTGCGATTTGAGGTGTTGCGTGGCCTGTTTTGAATAGTTGGATTAGTTTAGATTTGATGTCTTTCATACAAAATTGAATAACATTCGATAATTTATAAGTTTTTTGCTTATTTTTCGAATAATTGGCAATTAAATATTTAAGTTAAATCTGTTTAGTAGTATATAGCTTAGATTGGAGAACGAGATTCAAAAATCAGTTGAAGGGCGATGTAAAAGTTTTTATGGAGGTGGCAGGAATGCCAGCAGAAATTGCAGATTTAGTTTATTGAGAGCCAGACTATTGTAAGGGTGGCTAAAGATCGGGATGTTGATATAATTGCAAAGTTATACGAAACAGAGTTTCCCGAACATATAATGGTTGATCGTGGTTTGTTAAATAATCCAGATTATATTAAAGATCATATTCACAATCCTGACGAGGTTTGGGTTGTTGCAGAAAAAGACGGACAAATTGCGGGTGTTGCAGCATTATGTGTTGTTGGACCAATTGGCCTTGGAGAAATTGAACGTGTTTGTACTTCGAAGCCTCATAGGGGAAATGGTGTTGCACATAGTATGTGTGATTATTTGCTGGATGAAGCGCGAGGGCGCAAATTGGGGTTTGTTGAAGCATTTGCTCGGGGAGACCAACCTGCGATGCAGCGTACTTTTGAAAAACTAGGATTTAGGGTGTATGGTGTTGCGCCTAGATTTGAAATAATCCACGACGGTAAAGTTGCAAGGGAACAGTTTGTTCATATGGGGTATGAATTAAAACCTGAAACTGTTGATGAGGAAAATATGCGTTTAATTCCTGCAGCTAGAATTGTGTATGATCAAGTTCATAAAATTTAGTTTGAATTGATTAAATTATTTCTTTTTTTTATTAATTCTCAAGTAATATTCACTACTGGTAGATAGAAAACTTTATATACTGGACTTCGCAACCTATTGAGTACGAACTAATTAATTTTAATTAAGTTTATTTCATACTATTAAACTCGATCGGAGGCATTCAAAGTGTTTTTAAATGAAAATATGGTTAAAAAAGCGTTTAAACGTGTTAAAGAAGATGTTTTAAGTCTTAAAACTTCAGTTAATGAGTGGATTTTGTTCTTAAATTCTAATCAAAGGACTATGAAGTTACAACTTGTAGCACTTGAAAAAAAAGTTGCAAAACTAGAAGCTAAACTTGGATCTTCACAAATTCAAGAACTTAGAAATATTTAATTTTTTTTACAATATTTTTTCTAAAAATTTATTTTATTGATTCTAATTTATTTGTTTTATTTATTCTAATTAGCTTAAGCTTGTGGTTGGTATGCAGGTTCTAATTTTTGTTCTTGTCGCGCATATTCGTTTAATACGTAGTCTGCTCCTTTTTGAACTAATTTGGCCCAGTTATGCTCGTTGCGATGGGTATGCCAATTAAGTGCGCTCATGTATTTTGTAACGAAAGTATCTATGCTTCCAACTTTGCTAATTACTACTTCGGGTGTTAAATATCCTCTTGATAGGGTAGTTCCCTCTTTTCGTTGAAAAACTGCGAGCCAGATTAAATCTTCTCCTAATTGTAAGTGCGAATATTCGTCGTTCATATATTTCTGGGCCTCATGTTTTTTTAATATTTATTTTGTTTTAAGTATTTGTATGTTTGATTATTTTTATTTATGGCTTTTTTTGATTTGTTGAATCTGATGTTTGTTCGTTTGTTTTAGTTGCTGAGTAAATTAATAATGTTAATGAACTTGCAGCCATAACAATTCCTAGTGCAACATTTAGTGGTTTATTTTCTCCTGCAGAAATTACTGCTGAGTATAGTCCTGCAAATATTCCTGATGGGGATGAAATGTATCTTAAGTATTTGCCCATTGGGGTGGTTCCGGCAGTAAATACATTAAAGCCCACTGAAACTGGATCGGGAATGGTTGCTGCTTGATAGATTCCGATTCCTGTTATGGTTGAAGTTAGTATTGTTTCTAATGCATCCATTTTTGGTATTTTGTTTTATTTTGTTTGTTTTATTTTAATGTATTTTAGTTAGTTTTTGGTTGGTTTTTTAGTTAGTTTATAAGTTTTTCTTTACGTGGTTACTAAGTAGTGGTAAAAATAGAAACATTTATATACTTCTTCGTAAGCAGGCAATCGTATGAAACGTCCTAAATCTACAAAGACGGTAATTGAAGGCGCTACTGGTGGAGTGGTAGCAATTGTGCGACCTATTTATGAAGGTTTAATTGACACTCCTGTGAGGGAATTTTATCCTGTTCTTAATTTAGATGATGTTTTAGCGTTTGAACTTGGAGTAACTGAGCTTAGAAATCAGCACCCTGTATTTTTTAAAGATTTTGTTGATCATGCAACTATTTATGAATTATTTAGGGAAGTTTATAATGCATCTGATGGGGTGTTTCCTAATTATTCGGGGGCATTTCCTAAATTAGTAAAATATAATAAATTTATTGGGAGATGTAGGGGTCAACGTCCTTCTGAAAGTGATTCTAAAACTTATGGTAAGTTAAATCCATTCGGCAAAACAAGAAATTTGAAAGAAAGATTATCTTTAGTTTCTGAAGGTGATGTGGGAACATTAAGAGAAAGGTTGGTTGTCGAACCTAGTTTATTTTTATTTGAAACTGATTTTCATAGGGATCCAAGAAGTCATCATGATTCTGGAAAACGCGTGCGTGTTTTACCTCGTCCGTTTCCTGCAGCGGGTTACGATACTAGACGAATCGTGCAAGCATATGTTTCTTCAATCAGTACTGTTTTGAGAAGTTATGATCCAACTCATGTTAATCCTTCAACAATTCCGGCTCCTGTTAAAAAAGAAGATCCAGTTCCTCCTAAAGCGGAAGGGCCAGTTCAATTAAAATTATTTTAATATTTTAAATTTCAATTTCTAGAAATTTTTGTTTCTTATCGCTGCTAATATTATAAATTGGTTTTCCTGAATAATTAATTCTTCCTGATCTATGTGTGTGTCCGCAAAGTCCGATGGCAACTTTTGGGTGCGAATATGCTTCTTGAAATTCGGTGCTTCCCATAAATAAATTTTTAAAATCAAAATATTCTGTGTGTCCGTACTTTAAAAATTCTTTGAATGCAACGTGGTGTATTCCTAAAACTATTTTATCTACACTATCTGAAACTTGTTCAATATGTTCTTTTACTCTGCGAAAACATATTTGATTAAATTGTGTTTGATTAATTCCTCTAGTATCAAATTCTTTTTTGTAAAAATCAGTTGAAATTTCTCTGTATTCTTCGAGTCTGGATCCTGAGTATAAACTTAAATCATACCATCCAACGTTTCCAACAAATCCTATATTTCTAACAACTGCAGGGGAATCATCAAGTAATTGGAATCCGTATTTTTCAAAAACATCTTTCAAACGAGAATAGTTCTCGCCAATAAATCCGTTGATTCTTAATTCGTGATTTCCAAGATAAGCTAACTTTGTTCCTTCAAATTTACTTAATCCTTCAAGACCCAATTCTAAATATTCTTTTGTTTGAGAAACATCTCCTCCGACAACTAAAACATCTCCTGGGATTTGTGCGACTTGATCAATTGTTTCAAGTCCAGTTTCCCTGTGTTCTTCTTTGTCTAAGTGTAAATCTGATAAAGCAATGAGTTTCATTTTTCTAAAACCTCTAATTTTCATTGCTTAGAATATTGGTTTAGATAATTATAATATTAATTGGAGATTTTTTTATCAAACACTAAAAATTAATGAATATGTTAAGAGAAAAAGTTAATTAAGAATTGAGGGGTATTTTGAGATCATTCTAGCTATTGTGTCTTTTGGTAAACTTCCAAAATCAAGACATGCAGTTGGGTGTAGTTTTGCACGATAGCCTGCTTCTAGTAATGTATAAACTTGGGTGATACAACATGCTCTTTTCAAACCTCCTGATACAATTACTTCTAAATCGTCAGTTGGTTGAGGCATCAAAGGGTGAAGTTCGTATGCGGGACCCATGAGTTCTAAGGGGGGAGTTGTTGCAGTTTGTCTTAAAGAATTAATTTCTGCGAGTGTTGTTGTTGCTTTTTCACCTAAATCGCAGGTTAAGAATGAATTTTCAATAATTATTTCCTCATGAACTATTACATTTAATTGTCTCATCTATCTCACTAAGTTTAAATTTAATTTTTTAGAATAAAAATACAAAACGACAAAATAAATAATTAAAACTCCTCCTAAAAATATGAATCCTTTTTGCATCGTATGTGTTTTGGTGATGTATCCTATTGTGGGGAACATAATAAAAATTCCTAAATTGTTAAACATGTTTTTTATTGAAAGCATTGTTGCTCTGTGTGATGTTTCAATGTGGTGATTCGTGTAATGATTTACAAAAACGTAAAAATAACCTGAAACAAACTGTATGATTAATAAAAATATAAATCCAATTTTTGGGATCATTAAACTCATAAGAGCGACACCGAGTAAAATTCCCATTTGGGTAATAAAAAAAGATTTTCTCTCTCCAATTATTGCTTCCCATTTGTAAGTTTGCTTTGATGCAAAGCTAGCAAGTAAAGATCCGACAAATGCAACTACTCCTATGAGTGAGATTGGAATTAATATTGCTTCGAGATATGCTGATGATATGGATAAGCAAATGGATATTGTTGCGACGAGGGGGACTGAATAAAATGCAAGATATTTGATGTAGTTGTGATTTTTAAAATAACTCAGCCCTTCTTTTAAATGAGTGATTGAATTTTTAAAACTTAATTTTTTAGAACTCAAATAAGGTTCTTCTAAGAAAAATGTTAATATAAATCCTATTCCAACAAAAGGTATTGAAAGTATTGCGGGTAGTTTGGGATTTAAACTAAATAGGTAGGCTCCAATAATAAACACTAGGGCCATGGAGATACTTGTTATGGTTTGTAAGTTTCCACTTATTTTTTTATGTTCGGAAACTCGTTTTAATTTTTTAAGTGTGTCATAAAGCAGTGCTTGATCTGTTCCTGAAGATAAACTAACTCCGATTCCACTTATTATTTTTGCAATTAAAAAAATCCAAAATCCATCATAAAACGCAATCATAAATAGTTCTACTAAATACAATGATCTTGAGATAATTAGTGTTTTCTTTTTTCCAAGTAAGTCTGCAATTACTCCTGATGGGATTTCAAGAAGTAGTGTTGCGAGTGCAAATACTCCCATGATTAATGCGAATTCTTCTATTGTTACTTTTGATGCGATATAAAATAGTGCTAGAACTGGAATAAAAAATCTTGCCCACATCAGGCTTCCAATGGTATATATTAGTGGAATGTTTTGCTTCATGACTGTTTTTATTGGTGTGTTGTTTATAAATATTATCTTACTAAAAAGTTTAAAACATTTAATTAATGATTATAGAAATAATTATTTTCAATATGGAAAAAAATAACATTGATTAAAACTTCTAAGAACTCAATCTATTCGTTCAAGAATTATTCTTTTTTCAAATTTGCCTCGTTCTTCTACTTTCTTTTTTCGTATTACTCGTAATTGATCAAAACCTAGATTTTTGTAATCGCAAATGGCTTTTATTACTTCCACAATATCTGCCAGTTCTTCTTTTTTTTCACTTTCTAAGAATTCATCTACTTCCTCAACTAGTTTTTCGCGAAGTTTAATCCAATATTCATCTGGCTCGGCTATTCTGGTGAGTGGAATTCGACCATCTGCTTTTATTATTTCTGGTATTTTATCCCGAACTAATTTTGGTTTCATATTAGTTAACTTGTTTTTGATTTATATATAATTTCCGTTTATTTAAACAAAAATTTTATAAATAAATAACATATTACTAAAAATATGAAAACAATTATTAATCAAATTATTGTATGTTGTTGTTAATTCTAATTGCATTGTTCTAGTTTTATTATCAAAATTTTTTCTAATAAATAAAATCTATTTGGAGGTATAAAAAAATGAAAAAAATAAAAACTATAAAGGGTGATTCCTCCTGTAGCAACAAATTTGTTCGAACTAGTTGGTAATACTCCACTAGTTGAAGTTGAAAATATTTTTGCAAAGTTAGAAACTTATAATCCGAGTGGAAGCATCAAAGATCGCATGGTTTCTTACATGATTCAAAAAGCAATACGAAGCAACAAACTCAAAACAAATTCTAAAATTATTGAAGCAACGACAGGCAATACTGGAATTTCGTTAGCAATGTTTTCTGCAAATCTTAATTTTAAGTTTACTGCAGTTATGCCTGAACACATGAGCAAACAAAGAAAACAAATTATGAGACAATTTGGTGCAAACTTAGTTCAAACGCCAAAAGAAGAAGACATAATGGGTGCAATAAATAAATATGGCGAACTGATAAAAACTCATTCTGACGCTTGGCGGCCTATGCAGTTTGAAAACAAACATAATTTTGAAGCCCATGAATTTGGTTTGGGAAAAGAATTGGTAAGTCAACTTCCAACAATTGATGCATTTGTCGCAGGGTTTGGAACGGGAGGAACTTTAATTGGGGTTGCAAAAGCATTAAAAAAACACAGTTGTAGGTGGATTTTTATTTATTAGAAAAAAAGATTAATTAGCATCTCAATTTTTTTTCTTTATTTTTTTAATAATTCAGGTAGTGGATAAAATTCTTTTTTCTTTTCAATGAGGTTTTGGTAATATTTTCCTGCTTTCCAATAAACTTTGTAAGCATTAGCGTCTTTTTTTGAAGAAATTATTCTATACCATTTGCCCACAATTTCAATTGCACAGCAGTTATCAATTGCAATTGCAATTCCGCTTGTTTTTTTCATCATTTTTTTTAGATCTTTTTTTCTGTTTTTTTCAAAATCATAGTGTGGGCAAAAAAGTGCATTCACTAGATTTAATCCTTTAACTTTTATCAAGTCTGCAGATGGATTTGTAATTCTTCTAGAATCTGAGTTTCCCTGTTTAAACCAGCATATTGCACCTGCACTAATGCCTGACAGAACTATTCCTTTTGAAATTGCTTTTTTTATTATTTTATCAATTCCTTTTTTTCGCCATGCAATCATAAGTTTTAGTGTGTTGCCTCCGCCGACATATAGTGCATCACTCCTAAATATTTTTTGTTCAATTTCTTTTTTTGATATTTTATTATCTAGTAAGTTTAAAACATCAACGCTGCATCCAAGTCGTTTACCAAAATGTTTTGTTACAACATTAAAATATCCTTCAGAATCATTGCTTGCAGTTGGAATGAACAAAATTTTTGGTTTTTTCTTTCCAGTTAATTTAATTATTTCTTTGTCTATTTTTGTGGTTTGGATGGGTTGTCCAGGTCTTCCTATTTCTCCACCACCAATTGCAATTATTCGATTCATTTTTTCACCTCGGTTATATTCTCAACACATAGCCATGCAGACATAAGTCCATATCCTGTTTTATCAATAAAAAATGGTTCAATTCTTACTGGATTTTTTAAATAAATTAATATGCAATAATTTTTATCAGAAAACTGCTTAGCATATTCAGATATTTTATCAGTTTCAATTCCAAGTGATTGGTGATGTTTTTCTAATAACTTAATTAGTTTAGAATTATTTAAATCTGGTACTTGAATAACTCGCAAAACTTCCGCTTTTGCAATGACTGGATCTCCTGAATCTTTCAAATAAACTGTTTCTCCTTTTTTTATTTTATTCCAAGGATCTCTTTTTGTTTTGTACCATCTAGATTCTATTGTTTTTTCACCTGATAAAATCTTTGAAGTCAGTTTCCATTTCTTTTTTAGTATCGCAACATGGTCCATAACAAGACATACTCATTTATTCTTATTAAATTTATCCAAAATGTTTTAAACTAACTCATTTTTCTATTGAGTTGATGGAACATAAAACTATGGGGGTCAAAACGCTTTTGGCAGATCCAAAAAAAGCAATTCTTAAACTAGCTTGGCCTATGATGATTGCGATGTCTTTGCAGACAGTGTATAATGTTGTTGATGCAATTTGGGTGTCAGGTCTTGGTTCTGATGCATTATCTGCTGTTGGTTTTTTCTTTCCATTTTTCTTTGCATTAATTGCAATAGCAACCGGTCTTGGTGTTGGTGGCGGCGCATTTATTTCTCAATACATTGGTGCTAAAAATAAAAAACTTGCAGATTCAGTTGCAACACACACTTTTGTTTTAACAATTGTTGTTTTTATTATTATTTGTATTCCTCTTATGTTTTTTTCAGAACATATTTTTGTTGCATTGGGTGCGGGGTCAATTATTCATTTATTGGGGCCTTATGCTAAAATTATTTTTGGAGGATCTTTTTTTATTTTTTTCTCGATGGTTGCAAATGCAGTTCTTCGTGCAGAAGGTGATGCTAAACGTTCAATGTATGCTTTAATGGTTGGCGCGGGACTCAATATTGTTCTTGATCCATTATTTATTTACACTTTTGGTTTTGGTGTTTCAGGTGCTGCGATTGCAACAGTAATTTCTGTTTTTGTAGCGTCATTAATTATTGCGTATTGGTTATTTTTTAAGAGTGATTCATATCTTAATATTAATTTTAGAAGTTTTAAGTTTGATTGGTTTATTGTAAAACAAATTTTTAGTGTTGGAATTCCAACTGCGCTGCAACAATTTTCGATGGCGGTGATGATGCTTTTTTTAAATTATTTTTTGGTGTTTGTTGGTGGAACAGATGCAGTGGCTGTTTTTTCTACTGGTTGGAGAGTTGTAACTTTTGCAATTTTACCTTTAGTTGGTGTGGCAACGGCAGTTGTGTCAGTTTCAGGAGCAGCATTTGGTGCAAAGAAATTTAACAATCTTAAAATTGCTTTTTTATTTTCAACTAAACTAGGTTTAATAATTGCTGTGGTTGGAGGAGTACTAACGTTTGTATTTGCACCTCAAATAGCATTTCTATTTACTTTTTCAAAAAATTCTGCTCATATCGCACCTCAACTTATCGCATTTTTAAGAACTATTTGTTGGTTTTATCCATTCACTCCATTAGGTATGTTTTCTTCATCTTTTTTTCAAGGAGTTGGATTAGGGATTAGATCGCTCATAATTACTTTGTTAAGAACATTAGTTTTTGTTTTATTATTTTGTCTTTTATTTACTTTTGTTTTTTCTTTCGGAGAGTTTGGAGTTTGGTTAGGTGTTGTAATTGGCAACGGATTGGGTTCAGTAATAGCATTTGGTTGGGCGTATAAAACAATTAATTCTTTTTTAAAAACGAATAGTGCAACGTCAAAAAAATAATAAATAAATTTAAGATTCAAACAATAATTTTATATACTATTCTTAATCAATTATTTTTATGCAACATACGCAACATCATATTCATAAAAGAAAGGCAGTTCATAAAAATAATCAGAAACATTTTATTTCTGATAAAAAAATTAAACTTCTTGATGGTATTTGTACTTGGGTTGCAGTTATTATGCCTTTGTCAGCATTACCTCAAATTCATAAAATTTATTTTCTTAAACAAACCGAAGGTGTTTCTTTACTAATGTGGTTACTTCTTTTCTTTCTCTCAATACCTTTGTTTATTTATGGTGTTGTTCACAAAGAAAAACCAATTCTTATTCTAAATTTATTGTGGTTGATAATGCAATCAATTGTTGTTATTGGTTTGTTAATTTTTTAAGAAAAAGTTAATAAAAAAATTTAATGTTTATTTAACAATCTTTGAAGTTCTTTGTAAAGTTTATCAGGTTTATCTAAATATTGTAGATTTATTCCTCCTCCCAAAGCACCTCTTGCAGTTGTTTGATGTCCTGCAGTTGCTAAACTTATAGTTCCAGTTCCAAAAAGTCTATCCCAAACAGATTTCGTAAGAATACAGTCAGTTACTTTGTTGTAATGTACTGTTCTTTGAATTATGTTTAAAAATCCTTCATAGAATTCCGCTTTTTGTGGGTAAAAAATATATTTTCTCGCATTTAAGTTTAACAATCTAAAAATTGTTATAATCATCGCAATTGATACTCCAATTATTACTGAAACTCCTATTCCTAGACTTATTGAAAAAAAACTTGCCCAAAAGCCCATGAATAGTGCAACAAGTATTATTGGAATTATTGCAACTGCAATATTTGGTCTTAATGTAAATAATGGTTTTTCAATCATTTTATCAAATTGAATTGGTTGGGATTTATAAGTGTTTTTTAAATATTTTAATTCAAATTAATTAACTACTACTAAGTAACTAAAAAAACCAAACATTTATATACTACTTCTTTCGTTACTGTGCAATAAATACATATCTTATGTATAAATTGGGTAAAATTATGGTTGAACTTAAACAATTCACAATCACAAAAAAGGTTGCAAAACACGGTAAACAAGCAATTATTGTAGTTCCTAAGCTCCTAGAAGATCAACTTCCGCCAGGAACAATTGTGGAAGTCAAGCTCATCGTTATCAAAGAGGTAAAAGATGACTGCTGATCCTATGCACGTAACATCTGAGCCTGATCAATTAGGTTTTAGTAGATTTTGGCCTGGTGTGCGAAGTGATGTTAAATCTAATTCTGAACTAGAACTAATCCTTCAAAAACGGGGTTACAGAGTTATTGACAAAATTGGGGAAGGAAATACTCGTGATGTTTATGTTGTTGAGTATCAACAAGGACTAATTAAAACAAAAAGGGTTCTTAAAGTTCCAAAATCAGTATTTGATTCCAATTCTGCAACTACTGTGATTAATTGGCGAGGTGGAAGAGATCTTAATCAAAGAGAAATTGCGGCATCTAATAACTTATCACATCCAAATATAGTTCAAATATTAGATACATTTGAGTTTGAAGGTAAAACTATGACTGTTGAGGATTATTACGACTCAACTTCTTTAGAAGAACTTATCAGGTGGAGTCCTTTGGCGGATGACCCTCGAAGATTTGGAAGTATTTTTGGACAAGTTCTTTCTGCGCTAAAATATCTTCATTGTGAAAAAAAGATTCTTCATAGGGATATTAAACCAAATAATATTCTTGCTTCAACTAGAAATTCTTCTTCAATGCCACATCTTAAATTAACTGATTTTCAAAATGCGACGAGTATGGGTTCTGTTGAAGATTCTTTGGCTCAAACTAGGGGTGGAACTGCATATTCGTATCCTGATTTGTTGAATTGTCTTATGGAGGGAAAGCCTACTAAATCAGGTGTACGAACTGAGTTTTATTCTTTGGGTGCAACAATGTTTTTTGCACTTACTGGATCACATTTATTTGATAGGGAATTAGTTGTGGGAGAAGGTGGGACGAGAATTAAAGCAGGGGATAAATACATTGATATTGTTCTTAGAGAAGATGGAAAAATTATTGATGGCATTGGAACTGCAGAGCATGAATTAGCAATAAAGAAAAGACTTAAAGAAGTTCCTCGTGCGTATCGCCCACTACTAAAATTTTGTTTGAGTTTAGAAAATGATCCTGATCAGTATGTGAATCCAAAAATAGCGCATGAATTGTTGGATGGACATTTTAAAAAAGCAACTAATTCGACCTCTTGGAAACTTGCTAAGAAATTTGGACATCAAGTTAAAATGTGGGGTGCTGCAACGGGAGTTATTATGGGAATTATAGTTGGAGGTCATTTCATGAATTTAACTAATGAGTATGCGCAAAGACTAGAACCTACTGTTGAGCGCATGTTGTTCGGTGGTAATTTTTTAGAATCTCAATCTTATTTTTTCCAAAATGAAGAAAAATATGAAATGGCTGATCTTCAACCATATTATGCGGAGATTAAAGAAAATATTGGTTGGTTGGAAAAAGAATATGAGCAATATGGTGATGCAGTTCAACTGGACGTTAGAATGCGTAAATTTAGTGTTAGAATGACTCAAGCAATGTTGATGAGTATTATGTTAACTCCGAAAGAAGAAATTAAAACAGAGTATGGAAAAAAACGATTTGATATTTCTTTAGTGCCGTATGTTTTTTCAATGAGATTTCAAAGAAGATATGGTGTGGGTTCGGCATCTCCTAATTTACATCTTGGGCAAAAAATAGGGTTTGGTATGAATTATTTGAAACAGTGTCTTGGAACTAATGGTTCTGTTGCGGATGTTTATGCTTGTTATTTTGCTGACGATGAAGATCCTGTGCTGGATATTTTTCACGCACGAGCTAAAGCGAATAATCATAGTTTTTACACAACAAAGAATGGTCCTGGCTATGGTTCATTTCTTTCAACCACAAAAAAAGATCTTATTATGAGGGCTATTGCATTATATTCAATTACTGATGAAACTGGTGTTGTTCACACAGAATTGTTGGGTGATAATAACATGCCGATGAGTGGGCTTGTTGATAAATAAAAATGTTTGGCTGATGAAGCTAAATGAAAATAAACAATATTCTCTGCATTTTTCTTTTTAATTTCGGAATAAAAATCTTTATAAATTATTATTTTTTCTTTCTCATGTACGAGTTCTGCTTTTGAAATGTCTTTGTACAAATATGCTTCTTTTAACAAATTAAATAGATTTTTTAATCTGTTTACAAATTTAAAATCTTTGAAATTAGTTTTGTTTTTATCGAGATATTTATTTAGGTGATATAATTCTCTTTGGCCATGTATTATTGTGTTTAAAAATGCCCAAAAAAGATTTGCTTCTTCGAACTCTAAACCTTTTTTAGAAATCATTCGTCGACAGAAATTATCATATTTTTGTATTCTTTGTTGTATTTCTATATAATAATCCGTTTCTTCTCCATTAATTCTTGATCTTGTAACTTCAATTAATTCTGAAATATTAAAAAAAACTTTTCGCAGTATTTTTTCAAATTGATCTGGTGCTGGTTCAGTTATATTTTCAATTAAACAACTGTTTTTTGCTTTATGGGATATATCGAATCCTATTAAATGAGTTTTAATTATTTCATTTAGTTTGTGAAATTGTTTTTCTGTTTCAAATTTTACGAGTATTTTATCATATCCGCTTCTATATGTGTTAACTATTAAAGTTCTTATTGACGTTTCTATTTGTTTTGTTAATTCTATTGTTGTTTCATTATATTCTACTTCGATTTCATCTGAAGAAATTTGTAAAAGATTATTTTTTGTTATGTCTATATTTATTTCTGAGCCTTTTTTAATTTTATTTTCTTTGGCCCATTTACTTGGTAAACTAACCATGAGTGTTGCAGCACCTTGTTTGACTACTTTTCGTTTCATGGGATTTGTAAGCTGTGCGGGATATTTAAACCTTTCTAAAAATTTATACTTTTTTTAATATTTATACATTTATACTGGTATATATAGTTTAATCAAAATGTTTATATTTGCTTCCCGAAACTTAAACTTTGTAACTATTGCGTAATAACGACAAGAAAACTTGTTTTTTGGGAGGGCGAAAAAATGAAAGCAGAATTTGAGGGAGAAACATTCAAACAATTAAAAAGTGGCATTTACGTGCCAAAAGAGTATCATTTTGAATTAGAACATCCTGTGTTAAGTAAAGCAGTAAATCTGGGAAAAAATACTTTGGCATTAGGTTTGGCAACAATCGTGCTTGCAACTGCAACGCCTGTATTGGCAGATCAACCTGTGCCTGATCAAGGTGTGCCGACTGATGATGCTGCGCAAGTTGAAATGGTTGCCGAAGAAGCACCAAAACCAAATGATGTATTTGGTGGAACTTTAGTTAGCAAATCTGGTGGTGTGGATACATTAGTTATGTATGGTCATGAAAATGGCGCGGTAATTAATGCAGAATCAAAAAATCCTATTTGGGATGAAGCACCAATTCATTTGTTTAGCTTAGGATTAAAATCGCCTACCTTTGGAAATGATTTATTTAGAGTTGCAACAGCAACAGATTTAGCTCATGATCTTAGTAGTTGGGGATATACTGCATTTTTAGAAGCATTCCCGACCAAAGGTCTTACTTTGAGAAGTGGTGCATTTCAAGCAGGAAGTGATTCGAGTACTGATATTTTGGGTGGATTTATCGGAGCAAAGTTTGCAATGGATTTTTTAACTCTTGATGCTGATGTTTGGTACGATGGAACTCAATTTAACGGACATGGTTTTGTTAGTGGTGCGATCCCTTTAGCGAATTCAGGTCATTTATACTTGAGTGCTGGAGGAGACATCGAGCAAAGAACACTTAACACTTTAACTGGTTGGATAAATCCTGGTAGTGTTGGGATATTTAACAAGGTGAGTGTTGATTTTGATGATCATGTTCAAAGTGGTTGTTTTATGATTGCAGATCAGTCAACATACAAAAAAGGAAGTTATGATTTTAAGCAACATGTTTTTAATGGAACTGGCATGAGAATGGTTGCAACGGGACATATTCTCGACGGATGGGCTCCTTTTAGTGCGCATCATACTGAGAACATATCTTTTGCAGTTAATTGGGCAAATAGTGATGATGCAGTATCTGCGAGTGGGATGTTTTACTTTAGACCGAACTCGTCAGTTTTTGTTGGTATTGGTGCGGGAGATTCATTTGATAAAGTAACTGGAGATCATAGTCCTATTGCGAGAGCAGAACTTTATGCAAAAATTTATGGGCCTTTAGAAGCTTGGATTGATTTGCCGATTAATTTAGAAACAGGTGCAATGACTCCTATGTTATATGTTGGCGCATCAAAATCTTTTTAATTTTTTAAATATTTTTTTTATTTCAGTTTTTTCATTAATAATTAATTTAATTTCTATTTACCAAATACTTAATTCAACTCAACTAAAACTTCTCTTAAATCCTGTATTAATTTGTAAGGTTTAGTGCCTCCATTGCGAACATCAACCCAAGGGTGAGAATATTGGTATGCGCGACCACCACTTTGTGTGATAAATTCAACGTCGGGGGGAGAATCTCCAACTCCAATTATTTGATCATATGTTTTTCCCAAAAGTTTTTGTTGGATAACATACTCGGTTAATAATTCTAATTTAGATTTTGAATTGCCTGGATTTTGGGTTGCAAAAGAATTGCCATTTGGAAAATATCTTGTTAAATCAACCAGCCCTAAAAACCATGCAAGCCCGGAATCAAGTGTGTTTGAGATTACTATTTGATCATGTTCGCTTTGAGCGATTGTTTCTAAAACTTCTTGGGAATGAGGTGCAGGGGATATTACTTTTGCAGTAATTCCAGGATTTGCGAGCGAATATGCATAACTTGCTTCTTCTAATTCTAAATGAATTGATCTGTTAGTACCAGGCAAAAGAAATTCGAAATATTCGTGCCATTTCAGGCCAAACATTCTTTGGCAGTCCTCGATTGTAAATCTTTCACTATAGCCTGAGTTTTCAAGTACTGCATTGCTAACTGACATTACTGCGCGTTCGGTTCCTTGTTCTAATACTCCGTGAAAATCCCATACAAATAATTTCATAATCTATAAAAAACGCTGTTGAATTAAATAGTTTTCTCACTCATTACTGGGGGACTATTGTTTTAAAACCAATATTTTATAAATAAAATGTGAATGTATTCTTATTTATGAATCAAAAACATATTGGAATTGTATTAATAATTGTTGGGATATTAGTTTTTTCCTTAGTTTTATTTAATAAATCTCGAGAAGATTTTTATGTTAATCAAATTATTGAAGAACGCAATTCTTGTTTTTTAGAAGATGGAACTTGTTTGCATGATCTCAAAACTAGTCCGGTTTACATTGCAGGCTACGCAATGGCAATTGCTTTATTTTTATTCGGTATTTACTTAACATTTATTGATAAGACTCAAGAAATCTTAATTCAAACTCAATCAAAAATTGCAACTGCAGTAAAAGACTCATCTAAAAAAGAAAAGTTTGAAGCGTTTGTTGCAGGGTTTGAGGTTGATGAACAAAATGTTCTAAAAGCAATTCATGAACAAGATGGGATTCAACAATCTACTTTAAGATATCGAACAGGAATTTCAAAATCAACGCTGTCTTTAATTTTAAAATCCCTTGAAGAACGTAATTTTATTACTAAAAAACCCTCTGGTAAAACTAATAAAGTATTCTTAAGAAAAAAGTATTAAAATACGTCCATAAACGTTCTAACCCTCATATGTTGTAGTTCTAAACGATAAACTTGCTTAATCAGTCTAGAATGTATTTAATAAGACCCTCAATTACTAAACCTTATGACATTCACGAGGATTATGAGGTGGTATATATGAAAAAGACAATTAAAGTGTCTGGAATGACTTGTGGTAGTTGTTCTAAATTGATTGAATCTGAACTTTCGGATATTAAAGGAATTAAATCTATTAATGTGGATTTAGCAGATGATTCAGTATCAGTTGATTTTGACAGCAAAAAAATAAGTTTAACAAAAATTAAAGATAAGATTGCACATTTAGGATTTTCGCCTGAAGGTGCAAATCATACTTCTAAACATAAAACATCAAAACATTCAACTTCAAAAAATACTTTTTGGAAAGGCGTGATGTATGGATTAATTCCACATATTGGTTGCATTGCATTTATTATTGGTTCAATTTTAGGTGTCACTGTTCTGATGAATTTTTTTAAACCAATGCTTATGAATAGATATTTTTTCCATGTGTTAATATTAATCTCTTTGGGATTTGCAACGTTATCTTCTTTTATTTATCTTAAAAATAATGCGCTTTTATCTTGGAAAGGTGCTAAAAAGAAATGGCAGTATCTATCTATCATGTATGGTTCGACAATTGGTATTAATTTAATATTATTTATGTTGATTTTTCCGCTACTTGCAAATGTGTCTGTCGCATCTCCCTCGCAAACTGCCCAGTTTGGAGATGCGGCACTCACATTAAGTGTCGATATTCCGTGTCCTGGTCACGCACCGCTAATTTCAGAAGAGTTAAAAACAATTAACGGAGTTTCAAATATTCATTTTAGTTTTCCTAATGATTTTGAAGTAACGTTTAGTTCGAAACAAACATCAAAAGAAGAAATTCTTAAGTTGGAAGTTTTTAATGAGTATCCCGCAACTGTTATTAGCGAATCAACTGTTGTTAGTGAATCATTACCTTCAACTCAAGCAACTAAAGTAGCACCAACAACAGCAACAACAGGGGCAGCTGAAGGAAGTTGTGGTGGTTGTGGAACTCCATCTTGCACAGGTTCGTGTGGTGGATCTTGTGGAGGTTAAGTTTTAATGACTTACTCAACATGCCCTATGTTTGGCAGTTTAGGTTTTGGTACAGGATCAGCAATATTAAGCTGGCTTTTGTTTATTTTTTTATTCGCTCTTATTTTTTGGAGTGTGTATTATTTTATTTTTAAAGATCTTATTCAACAAAATAAGCGTAAAGGTGGTCAGAAATGAAAAAATTATTATTAATATTGGCATTGTTTTCAATAAGTATTTTTTTAGTTGGGTGTGGTAGTTCAACTTCTCCAACAGGAAATGTAGTTGCAAACACAAACTCAAATATGGTTAAAATACCACTTTCCGAACTTTCAAACAGCGCATCCTTTTATGAATATGATTCTGCAGGAACAAAAGTTAGGTATTTTGCAGTGCTTGGTTCTGACAATCAAGTTCACACTGCATTTGATGCTTGTGATGTTTGCGGAGGAAGTCAAGGTTATGTTCAAGTAGGTTCAAAGATGAAATGTAATAAATGTGGAACTTCTTTTGAAATTGATGACATTGGAACAAAGAATAAGCCTGGAGGATGTTGGCCTAGTTTTTTAGCACACGCAATTGAAGATGATTTTGTTTTAATTAATGGGGCGGATCTAGAACAAAATAAATTCAGGTTTGTTTAGATGAAAAGATAAGTGAGCATATTATTTAGATAATAGCATATATTATTTGTGTTTGGTGATTCATATGAAAAAAGATAATAACAAAATTAACTTGGATATTTCAGGAATGCATTGTGCTAGTTGTTCGGCAATAATTACTAAAGCTTTAGAAAAAAATTCTAAAGTAGCACAAGCAACAGTTAATTTAACAACTAATAGTGCGACAATAACAACAAATACAAAAACTTCTCCTGTAGAGTTAATGAAAATTATAAACTCAAAAGGATTTGGTGCAAAATTAAGTGGATCGGAATCTTTATCTAAATCTTTTCAAAAAAAGAAATCAGAATTAAATGAATTAAAAAATTATTTATTTTTAAGTTTATTATTTGCAATTCCTACTTTTATTTTGGGCATGTTTTTTATGAAATCACCCATTCCTTATCAAAATTATATTATGTGGGTTTTAGCAACTCCAATTCAGTTTTATGTTGCGTTGCCAATGTATAAAAGTGCATGGCAATCTTTAAAATCTTTTTCTGCAAACATGGATAGTTTGATTGTTCTTGGAACTAGTTCTGCATATTTTTTCAGTGTGTATGCAACAGTTACAAATTCAGGTCATCAATTTTTTGAAGCAAGTGCAGTTTTGATAACTATTGTTGTGTTTGGGCGTTTTTTAGAAGCAAGAGCAAAAGGTAAAACTTCTGATGCAATAAAACAACTTATGAATCTTCAACCAAAACTTGCAACAGTTATTAGGGATAAAACTGAATTTAAAATCCCTGTTGATCAAGTTAAATTAAATGATATAATTTTTGTAAGACCTGGGGAAAAAGTTCCAGTTGATGGTGTTATTGTTGAAGGGTTTTCTTCAGTTGATGAAAGTATGGTTACAGGAGAAAGTATTCCTGTGGAAAAAAACAAAGGAGAATCTGTAATTGGTGGGACGATTAACAAACATGGATCTTTTAAATTTAAAGCAACTAAAGTTGGTGCTAATACTACTCTTGCTCAAATTATCAAATTAATTCAAGATGCTCAAGGAAGTAAAGCTCCAATTCAACGTTTTGCAGATAATGTTGCTGCGTATTTTGTTCCTGCAGTTTTAGGTATTGCAATCATAACTTTTTTTAGTTGGTTTCTTTTTTCACATGGCGATTTTAAATTTTCTTTAGTTGCAGCAGTATCTGTTTTAGTTATTGCATGTCCTTGTGCACTTGGTCTTGCAACGCCGACTGCGATAATGGTTGGAACGGGTAAGGGTGCAAAAAAAGGAATTCTTATTAAAGGTGGTGAAGCATTAGAAACTGCGCATAAATTAAAATACATAATTTTTGATAAGACTGGAACAATAACGCAAGGAAAACCAAAAGTAACAGATATTGTTTCTTTTTCAAAAAAGCATTCAAAGTCAGATATTCTTAAAATTATGGCAAGTCTTGAAAATTCTAGTGAACATCCGCTAGCTGAAGCAATTGTAAAAAAAGCTAAAGAATCTAAGTTTGCGTTAAAATCAGTTTCGGGTTTCAAAGCAATTCCTGGTAATGGGGTGACTGGAAAAATTGGTTCTACAAAATATTTTTTAGGTAATGCTCAATTATTACTTAATAATAAAATTTCTTCAGAGGAATTTACAGAATCAATCAATTCTTTAGAATTAGAAGGTAAAACAGTTATGCTTCTTTCAAATAATTCAAAATTATTAGGAGTTATTGCAGTTGCTGATACAATTAAACCTTCATCGAGATTTGCAATTCAAAAACTTCACAAATTAGGACTTAAAGTATTTATGATCACAGGTGATAATGAACGAACTGCGAATGCGATTGCAAAACAAATAAATCTTTCTTCAAAAAATGTTTTTGCAGGTGTTCTTCCAAAAGACAAAGCAGATTATGTTAAACAACTTCAAAGAAAAGGTTTAGTTGCAATGGTTGGTGATGGTATTAATGATGCTCCTGCATTGGCAATTGCAGATGTTGGTATTGCGATGGGTTCTGGAACTGATGTTGCGATGGAATCAGGTGATATTGTTTTAATGCGAAATGATCTTTTAGATGTTCCAAAAGCAATTAAGCTTAGTAAATTAACTATGACAAAAATTCGTCAGAATATGTTTTGGGCATTGTTTTACAACACGTTAGGAATTCCTATTGCTGCAGGATTATTGTATCCATTAACTGGTTGGCTTTTATCTCCTATGATTGCAGGTGCTGCAATGGCTTTTAGTAGTATTAGTGTTGTATCAAACTCATTATTGTTAAAGTCTAAGAAATTATAATTTTTTTTATTGTGTGTTTTTTTCCCTTGGGTTTTTTCTTGTTTTTTTTTGATTTTATTTATATGATTCACAATAATTTTATATAATATTATTTTAATCTAAACCCTCATGGAAATAAAACTTATTGCAGAAAACGAAAAAGGTAAAACTTTTCAAGCAGATAAGTTTAAAATTCTTTACAGAGTAAAAGATTCTATTGCAGGAGATAACGAAATTAATGTTTCAGAATCTATTTATTTAATAACTGGCTCGGCCAAAATAACTCTTAAAGATAAAACTTGGATTGTTAACGCACCATCAAATTTTCAATTTCCTGCAAAAACTTATCATAAAATTAAAGCATTGACTGATATTAGTTTTATAATCTTCGAGAATTAGTATTTAGGGCGTATACCAACTTTTATTAATTGTTCTAAAATAACGCAATATTGATGAGATCATTAAATTTAGTTAAATTGCATGATTCAGTTTTAGAGCAAGCTCTAAAAGAATGTTTTGAGTCAGTTCCTTGGGTTGGTGCTTTTTTTCAAAGCGAACATCATGGATTTAAACATGGGATTGTTGTTAAAGATAGGTCTGTTGATTTGATTAAAAATTTATCTGAGTCTGAGCGTGAAGAATTTGTGGGGGATGGACTGAGTATAAATCCTGCGCAACCGCTAATTGCAGCAACTGTTGCAACGAAACTTGCGGCATTATTTCATGATTCTGGAAGATTTAATGAGTTTGGATTAGTAGTTCCTTCTGAGCAAAATAATCATCAAGTGATTAGTTCTATTCGTGCTAAACAATTCGCTACTTATTTTAATTTAGCAGAATATGATCCATTAATGACGTCTGCAATTTTATCTCATGATTATCAAAGTCCTACGTTAACTCCTCATTTAAATCCTCCAAGTTCATTAGTTGGAAAAATCGTTCAAGCATCAGATCAAATGGGTTGGTTTCATCCAAATTCAGTTTATAGAACTCTTGCATATAATCAAGAAATTGGAGTTCCATTTTATGTTGGGGATACTAGTTTGCAAGATAGGCTTAAGTGGATTCCCTCTGGAAGTTCTCCTGATGTAGTTACTGTTTTATTATTTCAATTATTTAGTCCAAAGACTTCTGAGCGTTTTGGAATTGTTGCAGCGCAAAAAAAAGTTTTGTCTTATTCTGCAAAATTAAAAGAAAATATTGTTGGTTTAGCAACTGATTTTGGATGTGGAAAAAAAGTTTTAGATTTAATAAAAATTTATGAAAAATATTATTCTACTTAATGGTTTTCCACCACCAAATTCCAATTCTTATTGTGTGATATAAACTAAGAAATGCACCTATGACTGTTGCCAGATACTCAAGTAAAAACACGAATTGAACAAATGTGAGTAACATCATAATAACATTTACGGGTAGTCCTTTTGTTTTGTTAATAAAAAGAAATACTATGTTTCCAATCACAAACGGAATTATAAAAAATGGTAAAATGTATGATTCAATAAATAATGCTCCTGACAACCACAATAAAAAAACAACAATGACTATTCCTAATTGTATTGTCCCAAATAAATGTTTTTTATTGTTAAAATTTAAATTTTCATTATTCTTTTTATTTTTGGATTTTAATGCTATAATCTCATCCTCGTTATTTTTGAGTTTTTTATTTTTTAAATTAAGTTTCATCTTTCCCTCTCAAGAACAACATTTCCACTTATTTTTGTTCCGCCTTCATTTGCATAGTTGTTATCATCAAAATTATTTCCATCGCCTTCTTTCATAATTCCCATGATATCTTTTGCACTAAAAAACATTTTCGCGATTGCATATCTTGGTCGTATTTTTACTCCTTCTCTCCACATTTTAGAGATTCCTCCAATGATGCTAAAGAATTTTCCTGGGCCCCCATCATCATTTTCAAAATTTACCCAGTAAGGTCCTCTTATTTCGTCTCCTTCTATTTCAAATTTAATATATCTTATGAAATTATATAATACGTCATAGTCTATAAAAACTGAAATATCTTCATCTCCTTCAAATTTATCAACAAATTGTATGGCAACATCTGGATTGATTTGTAAGTATTTTTTTACAATTGCGCCATTGGAATCTTCAAGTTGTAATAATACATCAAATGACCCTCCATGTTTTTCGGCAAGGCGAGATATTAATTCCATCTTTCCTTCGTCGGCTTTAATTTCTGAGATTTCTTTTGCGCTTGGTCCGAAGTCTTTTTTCTTTTCCATTTGATGTTCTATCATAGTTTTTACTAGATTTTTTTCAGGCATCCAAGTGTATTTGTAAAGTGTAGTCCAGTATTTCATATCTCCTTCTACTGGAATTTTTTTCTCCCATACTTCTACGTGGGTATTTTTCTTTTTGTAATCTATATCTATTTGATCAAATCCTTCAGGCCATGAGCTTGATTCTTCTCCGCAATGCATTTCGCGAGAAATTTCTTCTTCATTTCTAGTTAATGTTTCTAAAACTCGTCTAAATCCTGAGTCTCCATTACTTAGTTTTTCTGGATCGTCACCTATAAATTCTTCAAAATACCATTGTACAAATTCTGAGTCAACATCATCTTGAAACGCTTTTCTTATTTGGACATGGTTTTTAATTCGGTTTGTGCAATCCATTTGATTATCAAATTCATTTAATTCATGAAACATATCAAGACCAGGTCCATGACCATTAATTCTTAAATCGGTAAATTGTGGTGAACATACTCCTTCTATCCATAGTTCGCCTTCGGTAAAATTATTGCAGTGTTCTTCTTGAAAACATTGATCAAAACATCTATCTCGAGTTTCGCAGTGTGTTTCACATCTTGGTTCGGTGTGACAATTTGTATCGCATCTTTTTTCACATTTAGTTTCTTGACGACATTCCCTGTGGCATTCTTCTATTTTTGGGAACTCGTTTTCATCTAAATTGTTGTTTGAATTTGCATCGTCAGAATCATCTGGTTCATCATTATTTTCAGAAGTTGTGTTGTTGTTGGTATTATCATTTTCCAAATCATCTTCAGTAGTATTATCATTTGAATTATCCTCAGTATTATTTGAGGGTTCACTTGCTGCTCCAAGTCCAGTTCCAACAGTTTTACATACGTTTTCACAAACTTCTTCTCTGTGGCAATCATCCCAACAATTATCGTCGCAAACTTCTTCTACATAACAACTGTCAGAACAAAATTCTTCAGGTTCACATACGTGATCACATCTATTTTCCCAACGACAGTCCGTTCTATTGAGTTCTTTTAGTCGGGTATTAAATTGTATTTCTTCTTTGTATTGTCGTTCGTCTTCAAATAATTCGTCCATGACTTCGACACATTTTTCTTGTTCAGTTTGAAATTGAAATGCTATAAATTTTAATTTACTAAATCTTTCACGTAATTGTTTCATTTGTTTAGAATTATATTGGTAATCTGAATCTACTGAGTCTAATTCTTTTTTTAGATCTTTAATAAAATTTTTAACATCTGTTTTAAATTCGTCAATTTCGGAATCACTAAATCCTTCGCTGGATCGAACATCAAAAAATACATCATAAAATGCTTCGGATTCACTTTCTCTTTTTTCGTAATAATCTCGATCGTGTCGGTAGAATTCGTTTGCCATCAAAGCAATTTCAAAATCATTTGTGTGCCAAATTTTTTCAAATTTTGCTCGACTTCTTTTTTTGTCTGGTTGTTCGTCCATTACATTTTCAATGTCGGATTCTGAAAATGATCGCTCGCCTGAATCATCTAAATCTTCGTATGCTTTATTTAGTTCATAGTCTATGAATACCACAAGTTTTGGTGCAGTTATTTTTCCTGAATTGTATTGTTCAACATAATTGTCTATGTTTTCAATTGCATCTCCTATGCTTGCGATTGCAAAAGTAATAGAACAAATAAATAGAATGATCAGCAGTGTTAGTCCTAAAAATAATTTACCTCTTTTCATATAGTCGCTCACGCAATCTTTATTTATATACTTTTCTTAATAATTGGGGTGTATTTGTTATTTTTTACTCGATGAATCCCATAATATTTCAAAATGGTTTTGGTAACTTTCCGCAATTGTTTTATTTTTGATTTGTATTATTTTTGGTTTTTCTGAAATTGTGTGGATGACTATGTTGTCATTAAAAATTGTTGTAGTTGCTTCACTTTTTAATTTCAAAAATCTTGTTTGTATATTTTTTACTTGAGTCATAGGATGATTTTTAAATTTTGGGTGAGTTATTATTCTTGAACTAAATCCAATTTTTTCTAATTCTTTTACTAGTGCAGGTGACTCATATAGTATATCGTATGCTCTGCCAGTTGCACCAAATGAACAAGTTTTTTTATGTTTTTTAAATTCGCGAAAAAACATTCGCACTGCAGCTTTTCCTTCATAAACAGTAATCTCTTGTTTTGATTCCTTTGATATTTCTATTTTTTTTAATGATGGAATTAAATTTTTAACATACGCTTCTTTTTCTTTGATTGAATTTAGTAAGTTGTTTGGATCTGCTGCGTCAAAATATTTTTTTTTATCTTTGACAATATAACTTACAAGTCCTTTGTCAATTAATTTATTTAAAATAGAATATGTTAGTGTGCGATCCATGCTTATTATTTTGGAAAGATTATTTGCGGATAATGTTCCTTTGCATAATAGTTCGTAATAGACTTTTGATTCATTTCCTGTGAGTCCTGCAGTTCTTAATTTTTCAATTAAATCCATATTTGTTTATGATCAAAATAACTATTTAAATGTTGTTATTAAAAATAACAACTTAGATTTATATTGGTTGGCAGATTTAAGTCTAATTGGTGTGAAAAATATGGCTAAGTCTGTAAAGTTAGAAAAAATATTATCAAAAGTATCTAATAGTTGGGATGATTCAAGAGATATTGTTGTTGTTAGTGGAATAAGTTTTATTTTTGGGTTTTCTATGGGGTTGGTAGGAAAATTAACTGGGGAACATTGGATTCCAATTATTCCTCCTGCAATGGATTCTATTTGGGGGGTGCCAAGTCCTTACACTATACCTTATGGAGTTGGAGCTGCAATAAATTATCTTCCTGAAATAAGTGCTAGTTTAACAGTGTTTCAAAGCTATTTGTGACTCTTTTTATTTATAAATGCGCCCACAAGCTTTAAAAATTGAATACCTATTTCTAGTGTTTGAAGGGTTGAGATTTTTATGGGAGTACATTTTGATAGATTAGTTGAGATTATTAATAAAACTGAAATTTCTAAGACTGAGTCAGCCGCAGGCATAAATTCTGTTCATGAGTATCTTGCAAGTTTGGCTAATCGTTCAGCATTATTTGATTTCCCTGTTGATTCTCGCGATTTGAGGCCTGTATTATTAGGACAAGGGTTAGAAGAGTTTCATGTTTATCTTAAGGATTATTTAACACTTTCAGCAGAGAATGGTGATTTTTTAGTTAGGCCATTTAAAATTACTGCACTTGAAGATGCTCAATCAGTTGTAATTCTTGAACCATTGGGTGGCAAAAAATATCGTTTTGTTGAATGTATTTGTGATCATATTGGTTCAGATCAAAGGGGTATTGATGAATTAGATATGGATCCGTTAAGTAAAGCATTGGCCTTAGCACAAATTCCTGATGATACAGTAAAAATCGCAGATATTGAAATTGGCGAACTGGTTGAATATGGTGCAGTTAATATTAATGCTAGATTAATCCATTATTCTGAGTGGAAAAATGGTATTAGGCGGCCTTCATCATTTCCTGCAGAAGAACCTATTGGTAATTCTGTTATGTCCTATATTGCTCAAACAGTTTACATTATGGATCCAGAAAATTTTATTATTGGAGTTGAAAGTAATGATAGTTTAGCTATTGCAAGAAAACTAGCAAGAAAATCTCCTAAAAAGAAAGCTAATGGTAAAGTTAGAAAAACTGCAGTAAGACCTCATTATCGCGTACTGAGCACAAATGATACTGCTGATTTTTTAAAATCAAGAACATCAACTCCTCGGCCAATTCATCCTGTGAGGGGTTATTGGAAAACACTTCGTTCTGATAAGTTTGTTAACATGAAAGGGCAAAGAATGCATGTCAAACAATTTTTTAGAGGTGTTGGATCGCTTCAAGGAAGAAATGGCATGAATTATCAAGTTTATGTTAAGCCAGATCCTGTAACAGTTGTACCGTATGTTAATGGTTCGAATTAATTTTTATTAATATTTTCTAATTCCGGGTCCGCAAAGGTCATGTTTAGGTGAAAGAAATCCTTTTCGAGTTAATTTTTCAATATATTTAACTTCTCGTCTTCGAACACTTGCTGCAGCTTTTAGATCTCCTGATTCAGTTAAAAATGCTGTGTGAACAGTTAACATTCCGTATCGATTTCCAAAAACTATGTCTGTAAAAATTCGATCTCCAAACATTGCAAGTTTTGAAGGATCACAATCAAAAAATTCTATGACTGCTTCAAGCCCTCCTGGTTTTTTGTGAATATGTCGCAAAACTTTGATTCCCAAATCATCTTCAATTTGTCTAGCGTCCCTATATCCTTTATCATCGCGAGTTCCAGCCGAGTTTGACATTATACAAATTCGATATCCAAAGACTCGTTTATATTCTTCAAACGCATCTCTAATTGTGGGGTAAATTTCTCTGCCGTAAGGCGCAGTTAAGGTATTATCTTTATCAAAAACCAGTCCTTTTATTCCTACTTGTTTTAATCTTTCAGGATTGATGTATGATATGTCAGGTACTTGAAAATGGGGTATGCTAAGTTCTTTTCTGAAAAATCTTGCTACTGGAAAATATCCGAGTGCTGCAAAGTTTATCATTTGTGCCATTATGGTGCCAATATCTGCAAAACCCTTCTTAAATATTTTCATAATCTAAACTGTGCGTTCGAATATACAAAATAGTTAACTTTATAATACTTAACTCATCTTTTTAAATCATGCATAGGGTTCAAAAGATTTTATCAAACAGAGGATACTGTTCTAGAAGAAAAGCTGAAGTTCTAATAGAAGATGGTAGAGTTAGTGTTAATGATAAAAAAATCACTATTGGTGATCAAGCAGAAGAAGATGATAAGATAACTGTTGATGGTACTGAAGTAAAAAAAGTACGTAAGACCTATATTCTTTTTAACAAACCTCATGGTTGTGTTACTGCATTAACTGATCCTCGTTACAAAACAATAATGGATTATATCAGACTTAAAGAAAGAGTATTTCCCGTTGGAAGATTAGATTATAACACTGAAGGAATGCTTATTTTAACTAATGATGGTGATTTTGCAAATAAAGTTTCTCATCCAAGTCATGAAATTAAAAAAACTTATTTGGTTGGCTTAACTGAATTATTGCCTGAGAATAAATTTAATATGCTTGAAAAGGGACTAGAAATTGATGGTAAAAAAGTTAAACCTCATAAAGTTGAATTATATGAAAAAGATATGGTTGCAATTACAATTCATGAAGGTATGAATCGAGTTATTCGTAAAATGATGTTAAAACTCGATCTTAAAATTAGATTTCTTAAAAGAATTAAAATTGGAAGACTTAAATTGGGATTCCTTAGCACAGGTAAGTTTCGTAAACTCAAACCTGAAGAATTAGATTTAATACTTCAAAAATAAATAACTCATTTTCTTTTGTTTTTATTTATTTGTTTTTTATTTTTGCTTTCTTTTATTTTACGTTTAAGTTTTTCTTTATTCTTTTTGATTTTTTCTCTAACCCTATCTTTCCATTTTTTACGTCTACGATGCAAAGGAAACATGTCTGGATTTTTTTCTACAAATTTTTCTACCATTTGTTTGAATATGTGATGTCTTGTTCCGCTAACATAAAAGTAGCCAATGGTTGCAGCAATTATTGCTCCGATTGCATCAACTATTAAATCACTCATTGTATCAACAAGACCTGACTTTTGCATGTTCAGTCCAAAAAAAGAATCAAGGCTAAATTCAAGTATCTCCCAAACTGCACCTATTGCAAGTGCAAAACTAAATGTGAAGAGTGCAATTGTGACGGGCTTTGCAAATATTTTTCTGTCTTGATATAATGAATATAATAACAAAAATCCTAAAAATCCTAGTGCTGCTCCACTAAGTGTGTGTAAAAACATATCCCACCACCAAAATTTGGTGTAAAATCCTCTGACTTCACCAAAGAATAATGCTGTGAATATGAACAAACCAAATGTTAATTCAAGTTCTGATGGTAAGTATATTTTATAGTTTCGCTCAAGTATTGCGGGTAAGAATGTTAACAACAATCCTGCTAAACTAACAAAAAGCATTGTCCATTTTTGTTGGAGTGCAGTAACGATTATTGCAACTAGATAAGTTGCTCTAATTAAATATGATATTGTTAATGGTGCGTTTTCAATTATTTCTTTTTTTGTTATGTTAAATTTCATTGTGTTATGTCACTCATTGCAATTTCTATTTGGTGTATTAAATCAGTTTTATTTTCATACTCAATAAATTTTTCTATGCCTAGTGCGTGTAATGATCCTGAGTATTTATGTCCTTTCTTATAAAAACATAGAACTGGTATTTTAAATGTTTCATCAGCCCAGGTTAATTCAATGCCTTGGCCGCATTTATTGTGGCTTACTTCTGCAATTACTAAATCAATTCCACTTTCAAATAATTCTTTTGTGGGAAATGCATTATCACTTGTTTCATGGGGTAATATGATCTCGTGCAAATCATTCAAACTACTTGATCTCAATGGTTCATAAAGCTCTGTTTTAAAATCATATCCTTTTGCTCTTGAATGACTCACATATATTTTCATGGATTTTCTACGGTGGTTTTTATTTAAAAAAGTTTCTTTTTGACCAAAGTATTGTCTAAATACAAGAAATGAACATTTATAAAAAAACAAGCATTCAATGCTAATATGATTCAATTAACTGCTGCTTTCGTAATTTCACAAATTTTAATGTTTATTGCAATGGGATTTGATTTTTTAAGTTTGCAGTACAAAAAACGAGAATATACTTTTTTATGTTTAATTATTTCTGCAAGCTTAATTAGTGCTCATTATTTTTTATTAAATAAAATTGCAGCAGGAGTTATTGTTTTTATTTCAGTTTTAAGATTTATGACTTGTTATTTTACTACAAATAAGAAATTTTTATTTATATTTATAGGGTTAAATACTATTTCATTATTTTTTACTTACTCGGAAATTTATGATTTGATAATATATATTGGTCTAATAGTTTTTATTGTTGGAAACTTTCAGAAAGATAATAAATTGATGCGAAAATTAATGATGGTTGGAACTTCAATAATTCTTATTTATAATATAATTATTTTTACTCCATTGGGAGTTATTGCTGAACTTGCTTTTTTATTAAGTAATTTTATTGGTTATTATAGGCACTATATCAAAAACAAAAAATAGTATTTTCTTAACTCGTTTATTAATTAGGGGCATTACGCAAGGGATGGCATATTTCAATTTAGAAAACACTCTACCAATTTAGAATACAAAACTAATTCTTAAAAATTTTCTTACGAAATTCATAAGAAATAATTGTCGGGATAAAAAAAGTTATGTCTGCTAAAATTGTTCCAATAAGAATTGCCAATGAATAGTTAGACATCATATACGGGAAAAAAATTAAGTAAAAAGGTCTAATGAGAAAACTATCTAAATATTCTGCAGGTCCAAATTCAATAAAAATATTTCTTAGTTGAATTAAATAGTTTTTCGTGTGCGCTTTATCTTTCATTTTTCTTTTTTCTCGTAAGTCTCTATAAATGATTGTTCCATAGAATCCTAAATTGTCTGCCCATGTAGCGAGAAAACCTGAGACTATGATATTTCCTGTTAATTGCATTGAGATATATGAACATATTATTGCCAGAATAAGGCCTATAAATTCGGCAAATGCATATCTGTTAAACCATTCTTTTACTTTTTTCTTAAGCATAATGGTAAAATAATCGGTTGAACTTATTTATATTTATCTGAATATTATTTGGTTTTGATTTATTTGACCAGATTTATTGAATTTATTCTGCATATTAAGTTATTTTCATCTCATATCAAAAAATTTATTAATAATTTAACAATCATATTCATTATGGATTATTCAAAAAAATATTTGGGGCAAGAAGTAACTGTGAAAATGGATCGTCCAATGGGAAGTAAACATCCTAAGTGGAATTTTATTTATCCTGTAAATTATGGATTCATTCCAAATACTAAAGCGCCGGACGGAGAAGAATTGGATGCATATGTTTTAGGTGTTTTTGAACCCAAAGAAGAATTTACTGGAATGTGTATTGCGATAATTCACAGAACTAATGATTGTGATGATAAATTAGTTGTGGTGCCAAAAGATAAAAGATATTCTGATGAACAAATTAGGGCTTTAACTGAATTTCAAGAATCATTCTTTGAATCTGAGATTATAAGAACGTAACTGGCGTAAGAATTTTGACTCATTTATCTTCCAACCACAACCTTTTTAAACAACCTCTATTATTTACTACATTATTAAAAAGATTCCAAAAAATCGTTATTTTGGGATTCTGATGGTTTCATTCATCTGAATGTGCCAATTCAAGACTGAAAAGTCTTCAAATAACCAGAAAATAACTAAAATATGTTATTTTTGACCATGAGGATTAAAAAATGCCTACTATGTTTGATGTTCCAGTAAATGACCTAATTGAGGATGTAGCTAAAGAGCTGCAGAATATGCCTGAAATAGAAGCTCCTGAGTGGGCTCCGTTGGTTAAAACTGGAATGAACAGAGAGCGTCCTCCAGTAAGAAAAGATTGGTGGTATGTTCGTTCAGCAGCACTTCTTAGATCAATTCGTATTTTAGGACCTGTTGGAGTTTCTAAACTTAGAAGAAAATATGGTGGTGTAAAAAACAGAGGTCACAAACCTGAGCGTTTTTACAGAGCATCTGGTAATATTATTCGTAAATCACTTCAACAACTTGAAAAAGCAGGACTTATTAAGTATGTTGAAAAAGGAGTTCATAAAGGTAGAATTATTACGCCTAAAGGTGTTTCTATGATGGACAAATTAGCAGTTACTATTCATAAAAATAAAAATTCAAAAAAAACTAATTAAGTTTAACGCGATTGAAAATGGCAAGATACAAACATAAAAGTCGAAAATTAAGACTTATTAAACTTGGTAGAAGAACAAGATGGGCTCCGTTTTGGACAGTGCCTAAAATTTACGGTGTTGGTAGACGTGTTCATCCAGGTCGACATACTGAAGTTAAACGTCATTGGAGACGCACAAAAACTAACGCATAAACAAATAATATTTGATCAGTTAAAATGGCAGATTTAGAACGAAACTACGTAATTCCTTTAAGGAAAGAATGGAGAAAAGCTGTTCGTCAAAGACGAGCTAAGCGTGCAGTTAGTGCGGTGCGTATTTTTATTTCTAAGCACATGAAATCTGAAAATGTTCTTATTGGTCCAAAACTTAATGAAGCGGTTTGGGCTCGTGGTATGCAACATCCTCCTAGTTCAGTTGAAGTAACTGCAATTAAAGATAAAGAGGGTACTGTAACTGTTGAGCTTGTTGGAGTTAAATTCACTTCATTTTCTGTTAAAGAAAAGAAAGAAGAAGGAAATTCTCTGATGGATAAAGTTAAGGGTAAAATGGGTATTAAAGACGAAGAACCTGCAAAAGAAGTTGAAGCAAAAACAGAAACTAAATTTGCAGAAACTAAAACAGAAACAACTCCAAAAGTAAAAGAAGAAGCCAAACCTGTAGAACCAAAACCAAAAGAAGCTAAACCAGAACCTGTTGCTGAATCAAAACCAAAAGACGTTAAATCAGAAGAAAAATCTGAATAAATATTTTCTTTAATTCTAAATTATGATTTAATTAAGTTACTGATTGAAAAAAGTTATATTAATCTAATGGACTTTTAATTTTAGCTAAATTTTTGTTTGAAACCTTTGTATAAATCAATGTTGTACTAATATTAGAGTGTCCTAATAAATCTCTTATGTATCTAATGTCTGTTCCTTGTTCTAGAAGGTGTGTTGCAAAACTATGTCTTAAAGTGTGGGGAGTTATTTTTTTAGTTATGTTTGTTTTCTTCGCTACGTTTTCAATAATTTTTTGTATGGTTCTTGAAGTATATTTTTTTATTCTATTTGTTATAAAAACATGACAGGTCTTATCTGAAGTTAATTTTTGCAATTCACATTTTACTTTTTTTGAAAGCATTACAATTCTATCTTTTTTTCCTTTCGCTTTTTTGATGTGGATAATATTTCTGCTAAAATCAATATCTTCCCATTTAAGATTAATAATTTCGCTTATGCGAAGTCCTGCAGAATAACTGATTTGAATTATAAGTCTGTGATTAATGTTTTTTGTTGCTAAGATTAGTTGTTCTATTTCTTCTTTTGATAAAATTACTGGAAGTTTTTTTTCTCTTTTAACATTGGGTAAATTGCTCAAAATATTATTTGTGCTTGATGAATTTTTATTTATTATTTTTAAGTAAAATTTTATTGCAAAACCTGAAGATCGTATTGTTTCATTAGATTTATTTTTTTCAATTAATGAGAGTAAATATTTTCTAAGTGTTTTTTTTGATTCAATAAATTTTTTAGTATGATATAAATAACTAGTTATGGTTTTTTGAGAATATCCTCTAAGTTTGCACTCTTGTATTATTAAATTTTCAATTTCATTAATTGAATTCATAATTTAAAATCAAATCAGGGCATATTTAAATATTACGCATTTTATAATAAAATCCAACATTAAACGAAATATTTTTACGTTTAATAGTTGTTATAATCAATAAATCTGGAGTCCTAAATTAGAATGGGCAGGAGTTTTAATCTAATAGTTTCTTCAGTTTTTCGATTTGAGGTTTCGCAATTTTTCGTGCAGATGCTAAATTGATTTTTTTGAAGGACTTATCAAACAAATCCAAAAGTTCTTGTTTCGGCATTGTTTCTCTACTGAACTTTTGCCATTCATTATCAAAAAAAGTTCCTAATGCATCTGCTGATTGTATTACTTTAACCTCAATTTCATTATCTTCTTCAGAAAATTTGCTACTATGCTTTAAGATACAAT
This sequence comes from Candidatus Woesearchaeota archaeon, assembly GCA_018675335.1. Lineage (NCBI taxonomy): Archaea > Nanobdellati > Candidatus Woesearchaeota > Candidatus Woesearchaeota archaeon. The sequence goes on along the minus strand of JABGYH010000007.1, from coordinate 539 downwards.
TTAAAATTAGCTTTTTCTTTTTTTCAGGCAGATTTATTTTTTCAAGAAATTTCGTTGATAATTCATAACTTCTTTCATTATGTCCTTTTCTGCCTTTGTCTTTTCCAATATCATGTAGTAATGCAGAAATTTCGACTACATCTTTATCTGCCTTTTCTATCTCTGCTAATTTTAAAGCAAATTTTCTTACTAATTGAACATGATTTTCCCAGAGTTTTGCATCTTCTGAATCTTTTTTACAATACTTTTTTGCAAACTCTTCCACCTTTAATTTCAAATCATGTTCCATCATAATAATACAAATTTTCTAATTATATAAATTTTTGTAAAACTCCTGCCTTTAATACTCTAACTCTAAGGCACTTCGTGCTTGATGTACGGACTCCAGATTTACTCTGAAATTTTCCTTCGGAACGTTGCACTAAATTTCAGCCCTACGGGGATTATAACAGCGATTAAGAGATTCCGAAGTCTTGCAGACTTCTCCATCCAAATTCGGTTTTGTGGGTTGCCTCAAAACCGAACTTCTCTTAATCGCG